>JAIOSU010000038.1 GCA_021107455.1 Clostridiales bacterium
CGCAAACCAGGTGAATACGATTTTTATATCCCAGAGTCCGAGCAATTTTCCCACTGGGCCGTTTATTCCAATAATCCAAAGTAAAATGAATCCAACCAAAGTCGGTGGAAGAACCATGGGCAACGTAAAAAGACCATCTATGAGCGCTGCACCTTTTCCTCTATAGTTTGTCATGAACCACGCTGACAAAACGCCAAGTGTGAAGGTGATGATTGTGGAAACCAGCGCGACTTTTAGTGAAATCCATAATGGTGATAAATCCATTGGCATCATTCCTCTCGCTTCGATTTAGTAAACCCATAATTTTCAAACATATCAGAATCCATCATGTAATCCAGGAATGCTTTGGCTTCATCTGGATGTCTTGACGATTTTACAACTGCTGCCGGATAAGAGATTTCACTATGGTCCCCCTCTACAGAGGTCACTGTGACTTTCACTTTTGAAGATGCTAAAGCATCAGTAGCATAGACGATTCCAGCATCAGCATTGCCCGTCTCGACCCATGAAAGTACTTCTTTGACATCCTTTCCATAAACAAGTTGCTTGGTGATCGTATTCATAGCACCCAATGTATCAAGCCATTCCATGGCATATTTCCCTGCAGGAACACTTGATGGTTCACCAACTACAATTTGGGCGGACTCATCTTCAAACAAAGCCATGAAGTTTGTCTCGTCATAGTTGGAAGTTTCAGGTACTATAAATACCATTCGATTGCTCAAAAATGGTGAAATTGTCTCAGTAATAATTAATCCTTTTTCATCAAGACTGTTCATCCAGCTATCTGCTGCTGAAAAAAACAAATCCACCTCAGCACCTTGTTCAATTTGCATGGCGAGTGTTCCAGAGCCTGCCATGTTCAAAATGATTTTAACATCCTCATTCTCCGTTTCATATTCCAGGGCGATTTCTTCGAGAGCATCTTTAAGGCTCGCCGCAGCAGATACTGTAATCTCCACCTGATTCTGACCAGCAGTTGACTCACACCCAATCATAAAGATGGCAATCAATAGTATTATTATAATTTTTTTCATGTTGTCTTCTCCCCTTGATACAGTGTGTGGTCAGAGATGGGTCTATAAACTCGCTTGCCATCATGAACCTCACTCACAAACAGATGTATGGCATTGACTTCAACCTTATTCACAAACGGAATTAATTGTCTTTCAAGTTCATCGAAGTCACATTCTACTTTGATGTTTTGAGCCAAAGTGACATGTGGGTTGTAGCCTCTCGGATCCCGTGGAAAGCCAAGTGCTTCGAGTTTTACTTCCAGGTCACTTTGGAGTGCGCGTAGCGCCTTTAACTCACCTTCTATTCCAAGCCAAAAAACTCTAATTGGCAAAACCCCAGAATAAGAGTTGTAATTTCCCTGGCCAAACGTGCCAAGCCTATTAATTTCGAGTGTGAAGGATTGGTGTTTCGGTGCGAGTTCAGCTATAACTCTGTTGATGTCACTCGCTTGTTGCTCATCAATTTCACCCAGAAAACTTAAGGTCAAATGAAAATTGTCAGCATGTTTCCATCGGCCACTTCTTGAATAAGGTTTCAACTTTTCCTGGAGTTCATGAATTTCCATTTTGAGCTCGGTGGAAAATTCAATACCGACGAATGCTCTCATGTTACTTCACTCCTGGTTCCAATATGGTAAAAGTACTCTCATCACAGTTGATTTCAGCCATAGCTCCATATGGCAAAACGAAAAATGGAGAAGTGTGGCCGAAATTCATATTGTAAAGAATCGGCAAATCCGGTCTTCCCGCTTCAAAGCCGATGACGTCTTTATACACTTCTTTGTATTCTTCATAATATGCCTCATCCTGTGGTTTCCCTATGACGATCCCGGCAATTTTGTCGATGATTCCTGTTGCGACAAATGAACGCAGTATCAGAGTAACGAGATAAGGTGTGGGTTTTTCTTCACTGGTCTCGAGGAAAAGAATGGCGTCTTCGAAATGATCTAGATCTGGCCAAATTGCCGTTCCCCTTGCAGCATCAAGAACTTCAATGCAACCTCCGATAAGTTTTCCTCTCACAGTACCATGCCCTTGAATGGTTTCGTATCCATGGATCTCATGTGTCATCGTCCTTCGTATGGTCTGGTTTTCTACACTGTCCCACTCCAAACGTTCTGAGGTCCAGTTTGTGCTGGATTCTATAAGGCCAATCGGATCGGTTTCAAAAAGAGTTTTAATGACTGCATCCACAGTGTATTCATGCATCTCCACATTTTCTGCAAATTCCATCAGAACACATGGACCATAATAGCTCATGAGTCCCGCTTTATGACACATCAAGTGGTTGATGGTCGTATCAGAGTATCCCATGAAGATCTTTGGGTTCTCTTTTATGACCTCAAAATCTATGTAGGGCAGCATTCTTATAGCATCGTCTCCGCCGATATTGGAGATAATGGCTTTGATGTTCGGATCCTTGAACGCGGCCATAAGATCTTCAGCCCGCTTTTCAGGATGTTCATATGTGAATTTCGTACCCTTTAGGGTATTAGGCATTTCTATGACCTTGAGTCCAAATACTTCTTCAAGGCGAGCTTTACCGATTAAATATCTGTGGATTAAAGTCTCATCTCCTGCACCACCCCATGATAGACTTACGGTGGCAATGGTATCTCCGGGTTTAAGTTTGTTTGGTTTGATCATGACAATCGGTCTCCTTTCAATTATTATATTGTGATTAAATGCTCTCATATGAGTCAATGCCGAGTTTGGACATCTTTTTGTAGAGAGCTGTTCTATGGATTCCAAGCAGTATCGCCGCATCGGTTCTACTGCCGTTACACTTTTGAAGAGCTTCCAGTATCAGCTTTTTCTCAACCGTTTCAAGCATGGTTTTCAAATCGCCGAGTAGTGGTTCATTCATTTTTCCCAGATCATAAGAAAGAATTTCCGGCGGTTTCAAGTGACCGATATAATCCGGCAAATCGGATACGACAATATTTCTACCATGAGCGATACTGACCGCACTTTCGACGACATTCCTGAGCTCCCGAACATTGCCTGGCCAGTGATAGGCTTCAAGACAATGCCTCGCTTCCCTGGAAAATCCGGTTGGACAATTGGGATGGTCCACTGAGAATTTCTCCAAAAAGTGCTGCATGAGCAGTCCGACATCTTTTTTTCGATCCACAAGTGGAGGCAAGTCAAGGTTGACCACATTGAGCCTGTAATAAAGATCACTTCTGAATTTTCCAGTTTTCACAAGCTCCTTAAGGTTCTCATTACTCGCCGAGATGAACCGGACATCGAGTTTAATGCTTTGATTGCCACCGACTCGTTCCAGTTCCCTTTCCTCAACGACTCTAAGCAGTTTTACCTGCATATCGAGTGGCATGGAACTGAGTTCATCGAGGAATATTGTTCCACCGTTAGCCAGCTCGAA
Source organism: Clostridiales bacterium (assembly GCA_021107455.1). GTDB lineage: Bacteria > Bacillota > Clostridia > Peptostreptococcales > Acidaminobacteraceae > Fusibacter_D. The sequence continues at coordinate 3,403 of JAIOSU010000038.1, forward strand.
TTTTCCGATTTTGCCGTGCGATGCCGCTCCAGTGAATGCACCTGGTTCGTATCCGAAGAGCTCTGATTCAAACAAATCCCTAGGAATACTTGCACAATTGATTCGAATGAATGGTCCGTATCTTCTATAACTGGCTTCATGAATGGCATGCGCGAAATACTCCTTACCCGTACCGCTTGCCCCTTCTATATAGACGCTGGAATTCGTCTCAGAAGCTTTTCTGGCTGTATCAATCAGCATGATCATTTGAGGGTCGCCTGTAAGAATTTGTTCAAAAGAATATTTGGCAAGATTCAAGCGTTTCAGTTCTTGCTTGTATTTTTTGACATGCTCTTTCATTTGATCCAGATGTTCCGCCAAATGTTTGACTTCGTCGACGTCTTTGAACAGAATGGTCCCCACGGCTCCAACAACCACACCGCCTCTAATGATGGGAATTCTGGAAGTGACGACATTGTGACCTTTGATTTTCTGGACATCCCCTATTTCAGGCACACCCGTTTCAAGAACTATATGAAGACGTGTATTTTCAATAACTTCAGTCACATGCTTCCCTATGACATCTTCTTCTTTGACATTCATGAATTTTTCATATTTGAATTTTATGATTTTCCCTGCCTGGTCAATGATGATCAAACCCTCATAGGCTTTTTCTATGAATTCATCGATGATCTCCATTTCCCATTTGAGTTGGTCGTATGATTTCTCCAAAACGTACTCCTCA
>JAIOSU010000311.1 GCA_021107455.1 Clostridiales bacterium
AGTGGATTTGTCGCTTAAAATTGAACATGAACGAATCTATGAGGGAGACGATCTCTCCATCCATGATACTATATCAACCCGAAAATCGACGTTGAGACACCTGGCACTTGAAATGCGTCGTGCAATGGATGGTAGTCCGATACAGAATGCCTGGGTGGAAGTATTCAAATGGTATTCAATAAATGATCCAATGGAGACCATTCATCTCATGAACGCTTTAAGACACGATAATATGGTGGACAAGATCAACGAAGATACTGTTCGAGCTTTATATGATCTCCCGATAAAAACAAGTGTCTCAAGACTTGAAGAATATATCCAGTGCCCGTTCAAATATTTTGTTACTGCCGGCTTGAAGCCAAAAACTGTAAAAAACTTCACACTGGAATATCCGGACGTCGGAATCCTATTTCATAAAACACTGGAAGTGTTTGGCAAGCAGATTTATGAACAGGGTTTGAATTGGTCTGAAATGAATGACGAAGTTTGCGATGAAATGATCGGCGCAATAGTCGACAATATGGTCGATACGGATTTATTTCGTTCAAAATTCCAATATCAATATATGATCAGAAAGTTGAAAAGAGTTTCCAGACGTGCCGCGAGGACCCTCACAGAGCATTTGAGACTGGGCAAATTTGTACCGGCGGCATTTGAAATGGTCTTTTCTGATGGAATGAATAGTGTTCCCCCAATTGTATTGTCACTTTCTGGTGGTGAGAAAATACTGCTTAGAGGGGTTATTGACCGTATTGATATACTTGAGACCAATGGGAAAAGTTATGTTAAAATAATTGATTATAAATCTGGATCAAAACAATTATCACTTTCAGATATCTATAATGGACTTCAAATGCAACTGATGGTCTATTTGGATGCTTGCCTCGGTCACCCGGAATATTTCAACTCAGATGAATTGTTGCCGGCTGGAGCATTTTATTTTAAAATTGATGACCCGATGATCGAAACTGCACTACAAGTCAAAGAAATGGTAGAAAAAGAGATTGCAGGTCAATTGAAACTCGATGGTTTGGTGGTTGATGACGTCAATGTCCTGAAAAATCTGGATGAAAAATTATATGAAAACAATCAATCACAAGTCGTCCAAATCAAGATCAAAACGGACGGTTCATTCACAAAAGATTCTAAGACATTGCCACTTGAAAGTTTTTATGACATGATCCATTGGGTCAAAAAGACTATAGTGGATGTTGGAGATGAGCTTATAGATGGTAAGATAGACATAAAGCCATGTCAATCAGGATCGTTTAAAAGCTGTGATTATTGTGATTACAAAGCTTTGTGTCAATTCGATACCCATTTTGAAAGCAACAGATACAGAGTGCTCAAAAGTTACAGCAACGAAGAAGTATTATTGAAGGTAAGCAATGGAGGCGAAAATGGCTAATTGGACACTTGAACAACAAGCTGCAATAGATTTGAGAAATACCAATATTCTTGTATCTGCAGCAGCGGGTTCGGGCAAGACTGCCGTGCTTGTCGAGCGTATCACCAGACTAATACTGAACAAAGAGACCGAAGTGGATCGGATGCTTGTAGTGACATATACAAACGCAGCTGCTGGAGAAATGCGAAGTCGAATAGAGGAAGCACTTGCAAAAGCAATAGAGTCCCATGAAGCAGATGGGATGGCACTACATGAGCAAATCAAGCTTTTGAACAGTGCTAACATAAAAACATTCCATGCCTTTTGTCTGGATATTACACGCAACCATTTTCAAAGTGTGGATCTTGATCCGAATTTCAGATTGACACGAGACACGGATAGGCTCATTTTGATTGAGCAGGCACTGGATGATGTCCTTGAGAATTCTTATGAGAAGCCCACGCAAGAGTTTGAAGACCTGGTTGAAGCTTTTTCAGGAAATCGAAATGATGAAAAATTGAGAACGATGATCAAGCAACTTTATGCATTTATCTTGAGTCAGCCATATCCTGTCCAGTGGTTGAATTATCAAATGGAGGCATACTCAGATCCAGATCACCCATTAAGAGCGCAATGGGAAAAGATTCTGCTTGAACAAATGTCGGATAAAATCGAGGGTGCGATTCTTCTTTTACAAAGAGCATCGGATCTGTGTCTTGAACCGGGTGGTCCTGAACCATATATTCCTACTTTCGCTTCTGACATCCAAATGTTTGAAAGACTCTCTGAGAGTGCTCAAATTGGTCTCAAAGCTCTTGAATTGACTATGGCAACTTCAAAATTCGATAGGATAGCCTCTATCAGGAAGAATGAAAAAGAGCTATATGATGAATCCTTGATAATGGAAGTCAAAGATGTCATCAGAGATAAAATGGTGAAAAAGCAAATATTTGAGGGCATGAAAAAATTCTTCGACTATAAGGATGTGGACCGTTATAATTCTGAAATGCCTGCACTTTCCAAAATGTTAAAAGAGTTATGTCGTTTGACTCTTGCGTTTGAAGATCGGTTCAGTCATCTTAAACGTTCAAAAAATCTTATGGATTTCAACGACCTTGAACATTTTGCCATCAAAATCCTTGAGGATGAACGCATCTGTGAGGTTTACAGAGACAAATTCGATTACATCTTTGTTGACGAGTATCAAGATTCCAGCGGGATACAAGAAACAATCGTCAAAAGAATAATGCGCAAAAACAATCTATTTATGGTAGGTGACGTGAAACAGAGCATTTATAAGTTCCGTTTGGCGGATCCAGAGCTTTTCATCGAGAAATATAAGACCTACTCACATTTCGATAAATTGATTGATGATAGTGCTGATATCTGTGATGCCATTGACAGTCTCAATATGAAATTAAGCCAAGAAGAGCCCGAGCAATTCATTCGAATAGATTTGAAAAATAATTTCAGAACCAGAACGGAAATTCTTGAGCAGGTCAACAATGTATTTGAACAAATCATGTCTGAGAAATTGGGAGATGTGGCTTATGACCATACTGCGAAATTGTATGGTAAGATGCATTTCGAAAAATCAACTGGACCATATGTGGAAGTGAATTTACTGTCAAAAAAACCATTGGATGACGAACTTCAGGATGACGCTGAATCAGAACTGAGAACAGATGAGCTTGAAGCAAGAGCGATCGCGGGTAAAATCAAGTCCTTGATCGGTACGACAGTCTATTTCCCAAAAGAGAAGGTGTCAAGGGGGTGTGAGTACAAGGATATTGTAATACTCCTAAGGAGTTCAAAATCATGGACACCTACTTTTGAACATGTTTTCATGGAGGAAGGGATTCCACTTTATGCGGACAGCCAAACCGGATATTTTGATGCACTGGAAATCAAGATGCTGGTAGAACTTTTGAAAATCATAGATAATCCTTTGCAAGATTTGTCACTGTTGACAGTCTTAAGGTCACCGGTTGTAGGGCTCGATGTGGAAGAAATCGCACAGCTTAGAATCTTGACTCCGGGAATCCAGTTTTATTATTACAAATGCAAGGCGATCATTGAAGATTCCAATTTTGAGTTTTCTGCTAAGAAGAGACTTGAAAAATTTTGGGTTCAGTTGGAGGACTGGCGTGAAAAAACACGCTACCTACCTTTGGATGAACTGATATGGGATGTGATGCAAACATCCGGGTACTACAACTATATCATTGCAATGCCAGGTGGAGTAGCAAGACAAGCCAATCTCAAACTACTTGTAGATCGTGCGACGGACCTTAAAAATTCAAAATTATTTACTTTGTCACACTTCATTGCATTCATAGAACAAATGACTTCCACAAGTGGTGATATGGGTGTGGCAAGTAGTATTGGTGAGGAAGAGGACGTCGTGAGACTCATGAGCATCCACAAATCCAAAGGACTGGAGTTTCCTATTGTCATTATCAGCGGGCTTGGAAGAAAATTCAATATGATGGATACTTATGGCGATTTGATTTTGCATAAGAATCTTGGCGTTGGACTTTCGCATGTAGAACTGGATCTAAGAGTCAAATCCAAATCGTTGCCTCAATTTGTCATGAAAGAAGAAATGAAAAGAGAGACATTGTCAGAGGAGATGCGTGTGCTTTATGTGGGATTGACGAGAGCGGTTGATAGAATGATCCTCTTTGCAACCGTGAATGATCTCAACAGCAAAACGAGTGCATGGGAAAGGGATATCAATTATTACAGTCTATATTCATCAGGTGGCTTTATTGATTGGATCATGCCGGCCATAATCAAAAGTGGAACAGTTTCGATCAATGCGGTTTCCGAATCGGCTCTCATCAAGACCGAACGAAAAATCGAACATGATCAAAGAACTAGGTACGAATTTTGGGAAGATATCAAGGAAGCCTTTCCAGGAACGTTGACCGTAGATGAGGCTATCGAGAAGAGGTTGTCTTTTGAATTGCCACGAATTGACAAAAATTTCAAACCACTCAAAGTTTCGGTCTCAGAGAAGAAGCGAGCGATGGATGATTCAGTTTTTAGTGCCCCGGAATTGTCAACTGTCCCGGAATTCCTAAAAACAGAACAACCTCTCACTTCCATGGAAAAGGGTACTGCAATGCATAAAGTGCTTGAACGTATTGATCTCAGTAAGGAACATAGCCTTGAAAGTGTTGAAAGAGTCATAGAAAAATTGAGGTCTTCAAATATTCTGACCGAAAAAGAAAAAAATCATTTGTCATCAATCAAAATTCTTTCTTTTCTTAATACCGAAATGGGTATAAGATTAAGGCAAAGTATTAATATCCACAAAGAAAGACCGTTTGTTTTGATGGACGACGAGCAGCTTGTGCAAGGCGTCATCGATTTATATTTTGAGGAAGAAGATGGATTTGTACTCATTGATTATAAAACAGACTACGTTGGCGGCAAATCGTTATCGGAGCTGTCTGATCGATATGGAATACAACTTCAGTACTATAAAAAGGCTATTGAAACATTATCCAATAAACCGGTCAAAGAAATGCATCTATACTATTTTGACGTGGATCAATTCTTTACATTCCAGAAATTGAGGTCGTTATGATGTTTGAAAAAGAACTGCAATGTGCAATGGATGCAGCGTTTGCGGCAGGCGAGAAAATCATGGAGATTTACAACAAGGACTTTGTAGTATGTTATAAGGATGACACATCTCCAGTCACGGACGCCGACATCGCATCAAACACAATTATCATAAAGCATTTGGCAAGTATGTTTCCTGAGGATGGCATGCTGTCTGAAGAAATGGATGATGATGAAAGCCGATTTGACAAAAGACGTTTTTGGGTCATTGATCCTTTAGATGGCACAAAGGAGTTCGTTAAAAAGAATGGCGAGTTCGCTGTCAACATCGCTTTGATCATTGAGGGCAAAGTTGTGCTTGGCGTTGTCTATCTCCCGGTCAAGCAAATAATTTATTATGCGGTCAGTGGCGGGGGAGCATATAAAAAATCTCTCCCTGATCACAAGGCAACTGAAATACATGTATCAAAACGTGTAAAACCCTATCATTTGTTGATCAGCAGGTCACATCCTTCGAAAAGAACACAGAAATTTCTCAGTCACAATGCGGATGTCATTCTCAGTGTCACTGAAATGGGGAGTTCGATAAAAGGATGCTTGATTGCTGAAGGTTCTTATGATGTCTATTACAATTTTGGATTGTCCATGAAATGGGATACCTGTGCCATGGAATGTATCGTTAAGGAAGCAGGTGGTTTTCTCAAGCGATTGGATGATCACGATATTGATTATATGGAACATGACAAACTCAACAAAGGATTTTATATTCTAAACAATTGGGACAATAGAGTGGATTTAAGCAAGATTTGACTTAAAGCCTGGAGGAAATGATGAGATTACAGAAAATTTCCAAGCAAATGCAAAAGAAAACCCTTTGGGCTTCAGGAGAAAGTACCGAAATATATCTATATCCTGAATATGGAGATTACGGAACGCGTGATTTTACTTGGCGCGTGAGTACTGCCACTGTAACAGAGGAAACCTCAAATTTCACTGCATTATCCGGAATCAAACGGTGGATCATGCCACTGGATGCTCAGATGAAATTGAAACATTCCAACAACTTGAGATCTATTTTTGAAATTACATTAAAGCCATTTCAGCCACACGGTTTTAGAGGGGATTGGGACACTACGTGTCTCGGAAAGGCAACAGACTTCAACCTTATGTTTAAAGATGGTTCACATGGTTTGATTAAACATTTAAAGTTGATGCGCTATGAACCCAAGAAATTATCACAAGTGTTCATGGAGGCTTTTGATAGTAGACTTTCAGGGCAACATTCACGGATTACCATCGGAATATATTTATATGATGGCACTTGTACTCTAGAACATGAGCAAATCGAACCATCTGAAATGATGTTGGTTCATATAAACACAAAAGAAATAGATAAAGCTGCGGATTTAGTGTTAAGTAATGAGGATACCGATAGTGTGAACATTATTTTGACAGTTGTTTCATATAATAATTAGAATGTACTTATGAGAAAGGAACGGCTATGAAAAATGTACTGATCATCGGAGGAACCTCCGTGACACCAAGAGAAAAAATGAATATTGAAGCATTATTACTCAGACAAATGGGCTATGACGTCACTGTACATTTTACGGCTAAAGATAGTGATGAAATTGAAATTCAAAAAAAATGGCTTGACGAGAATGGGATTGCTTCCTATGGTGAAATTTCAGATCAGATTGACTGGGAAAGACTGGGGAAAGAATTGAAAACTCATCAAAATATAATTGTCAAAACAAATTCAATGATTTTACCGGCATTGGATTTCGCAAAGGTATATGGTAGGGATGTCTGGTGTGCCATTGATGCAAATTCAGATTCCGCATTTATCGACCAATGCGATTATACCTTTAGATTAGACACCACATGTGAAATCTGTGAAAGTGTAAACAAGATGTGTGTGACTTTCAAGCCGGATGGTTCAATAAACTATTTTGAGCGTGATATTGATTCAAGAAATTATAAAATTGAAGTCGGTACTTCTGATTGGAGTACCTTTGATCTTGGTGTGTTCATGTGTGGATTTATCTATGCGTTTGACAAGGGTGAGTATACTGATCAATGTCTAAAATACGGACTTGCCGTTCAAGACGCAATAAAAAAAGGCACCACACTGGATATAGAAAATTTGATCTCTATATCTGAGGTGCCTCTTCAGGCTTTGGAATAAGAAGTGTGAATTTGGTCCCTTCATTGAGTGAGCTGTCCACTTGGATTCGTCCTCGATGTTGTTCAATGATGATTTTAGCTATGGATAGACCCAAACCAGTACCTCCGTGCTGGTTTTCTTTCATTTTTGTCCTGGATTTGTCCGCACGATAGAATCGATCAAAGATGTGTGGCAAATCTTCTTTGGAAATACCGATGCCGTTATCCGAAATGATAATGATGTTGTGTTTTTCCGATGTTCTAAGAACTATGTTGATTTCTCCGTCATCTGGAGTATATTTGATACTGTTGTCCACGAAGATTCGAAGGGCTTGTTTCAATTTATCTAATGAACCGTAGAATGGTACGTTTTCTTCAATGGCATCAATGATCTTGTGCTGCGAGTCAATCATTTTTGTTTCTTTGACGATTTCACAAATGAGCTCCGAAAGATTGAACTTATCCATATCCATTTTAAGTGTTCCTTTGTCATTTCGTGCGATGAACAATAAACTTTCGACCAAGCTGTGCATGTTGTCGGTTTCCCCCAAAATAGCCTGAATACTTTCATTCAATATTTCTGGATCGTCTTTTCCCCAACGGTTCAACATGCCCGCATATCCTTTAATAACTGCGATTGGGGTTCGTAGCTCGTGTGAGGCGTCAGAAACGAATTGCTTTTCACGTTCATAACTCTTTTGAATGTCATCCAGCATTTTATTGAATGTGTGTGACAAATCTTTGAGTTCATCTTTGGTACCGCTCACATTAAGTCTGGTACTCAAGTTGTTGGCAGACATATCCTTTACTTGCTCTGTCATGGTATGAATCGGACTGAGATGTTTGTTTGCCATTTTTGATGCAGATGCTATAGAGGAAATGATCAGCACAAAACAGAGCACAAAACCTATAGGGAAGGTGGACTCTATGATATTTTGCAGAGGTTCCATCTTTTTTTGTATGGAGAAATAAACAGGTTCAGTTTGAATATCTATAAAAGTTCCAAATCTGTTCAAATCAGGAAATCTCGGAAAATCTCTAAAATCATATTCATAGAATCGGGTCGCTTCCGCATATGAAAGTGGAGTGTCAGTATTGTAATGAACAAGATCTTTATTCTGATCGTATACATAAAACTCGAGCGCTTCCGATTTTAAATAACGTTCCAGTCCAGCATTTTCATACGTTCCAGATTCTGTCAATGTACTGCTTACAAAGGCATAGCTGGAATCTATTTCATTTTGTGCATTATAGTATAGATAGAACGAAAACGAACCATATACCACGACAAATAGGAACACAATCAAGAAAACCAAACGGAGTGTGTAACCGAGTGTCAACTTGAATGTGATGTTGAAGCGCAACAAAGAAACGAACTTTTCAATCATGGATTCGAAATAAGTGGGTTCGCTGTCTTTTGGTATCGGCTTTTGAACGGCTTGCTTTTTAGGACTTTCTTTAGCAGAACGAACTGGTGCCGATTTTTTCTGTTTGACTTGTTCCCGGCGACGTTTTTCTTTTTCAAGATGAGCCTTGCGCTGCTCAGTTTTACTTGGCTTTGACGGCTCAACAACAGAACGGCCCGAGGTGTCACCATCCCCGGTTTTTCTTTTTCGTGGGGGAGGTGTTTTTACAATTTGTTGAATTTCTTCCGTGTCTTTACTTATGATCTTCATCTTTAAATAAGTAACCTACCCCTCTAACGGTGTGGATGAATTTAGTACTGAAACAATCATCAATTTTACTTCTCAAATATCTTATGTAGACATCTACAATTTTAGTCTCACCAAAATAATCATATCCCCAGACCTTATCCAGTATTTGTTCTCTGGATAGTGCGATGTTTCTATTTTCAGCGAGATAGTGCAGCAAATCGAATTCGGTCTTTGTGAGTTCAACAGACTTGCCATCATATGAAGCCGTATATTGATTGTAGTCGATTTTCAGTCTGCCGGAAATGAAAATGTTGGTCGGTGTTTGTGGTTGAGATGCATTCTTTCTAAATATTCTACGGATTCTCGCCAGCAATTCCTCAATAGCGAAGGGTTTGG
>JAIOSU010000307.1 GCA_021107455.1 Clostridiales bacterium
CACTCAAGAGATACTGGCAACCAAACATCGACTTGCACCCCGATCACACCAATCTCGACCTTAATCACCTAAACTTGAAAATATACACCACAAAAAAACCACTACCCACCCACTATACTTCAGCAGATGAAACGGTTACCAAGTGCCTTGTCAACGAGGGCTGCTTTATTGAGGGAACCTTAGAAAACACAGTGCTTTTCAGTGAAATCAAAATCGGCAAAAAGGCCAAAGTCTCAAACAGTGTGCTTCTTTCAGGAGTAGTCGTAGAAGAAGGCGCTGAAATCAATAATGCTGTAATCATGGAAAATGTCGTTATCAAAGCAGGTACTATCATTGGTTCGAAAGATTCCGATGAGATTTATCTGGTCAGTAGCACTGATATAGTAGAATCATAAAAGGGGGGTGCAGTATGAAGAATTGTTTAGGCATAATAAACTTAAGTGAAAGCGACTCGAATTTAGGTGTACTCACTCAAAAAAGACCTACTGCAATGTTGCCTTTTGCAGGTCGTTATAGAGTTATAGATTTTATTTTATCCAATATGGCCAATAGTGGCATCACGGGAATTGGAGTCTTTACGGGAAACAAAGTCCGATCGGTCATGGACCATCTTGGGTCGGGACAGTCATGGGATTTGAATCGAAAAATCAATGGTCTGTTTCTATTCACACCAACGTATGATTACAATGCCATCAATCAAAAAGTTGGCGACTTGGACCTGTTCTATCAGAACAACACCTTTTTAAAGTACTCCAAGCAAGATTACATCCTGTTCGCTAAAAGTTATATGTTGGCAAATATTGATTACAACACAGCTTTCAAAGAATTTGTGGAGTCGGGAGCTGATATATCCCTGATTTACAAAAAAGTGAGAGATAAAAAAAATGCCTATCTTGGTTGTGACAAGATTCACTTTGATGGGCACGGGCAATTTGAAAGTATCGGCACAAACCTCGGTATGGAAGATGAATTCAATCTTTCCATGGAAATGTACTTCATGAAAAAATCCGTTTACTTTGAAATGCTTTATGATGCTATTGAAAAAGGGACAGCAAACTATCTCAAGCAAGCTGTTTTCAATAATCTCGACAAATACAAAGTCACTACACACGAATTCAAGGGGAATGTATTTTGCATCAACAATGTCAGAAATTATTTCTATGCCAATATGGATATTTTAAAGCCCGATGTAGCAAATGACCTATTTTACAACAACGGACATATTCTTACAAAAGTCAAAGACGAACCATCTACACATTATAAGGAAAACGCAAGAATCAAGAACTCATTTGTGGCCAATGGCTGTCAAATCGATGGCTTTGTCGAGAACTCCATCATTTTCCGTGGCGTTAAGATTGAAAAGGGCTGCATCATCCGAAATAGCATCATCATGCAAAAGGCTGATATTGCAAACAATGTTCATTTAAATTACGTCATTCTTGACAAACGCACCAAAGTCAACAAAGGCGTCACACTTATTGGAGATCCTTCAAGTCCATACATGGGTGGTAAGAAATCTCTGATCACCAGGGAGGGAGAACAATGATCAAAATAGCTTTTGTCGCATCAGAAGCGGCTCCTTTTGCCAAAACCGGTGGGCTTGCTGATGTGGCGGGCTCACTACCCAAAGCACTTCAATCGAAAAGCTTTAACGTGGATGTTTATGTGCCACTACACAGTATAATTAGCGATACTTTCAGAAATGAGATGAAATTCCTTGGTGCCACTTCTGTCAATATGGGCTGGCGTACGCAATATGTAGGTGTATATCATCTGATTCATGAGGGCGTTGACCATTATTTTATCGACAATGAATTCTATTTCAAGAGACACACCTTATATGGTGAAGGCGATGACGCTGAACGTTATGTTTTCTTTTCAAAAGCCGTTCTTGCCGCAATGAAGTTCATGGATAGAAAGCCTGACATCATCCATACAAATGATTGGCACACCGCTGCGGTTAACGTACTCCTAACTGAATATCGCAAACACGATGTGTTTTATGCAGATATCAAGACTGTATTTACCATCCACAATTTAAGATATCAAGGCATTTTTGATCCATACACACTTGGAGACCTGCTGGACTTGCCTAAGGAGTACTTCAATGAGGACCAGCTCAAATTCTATAATAGTATCAACCTGCTAAAGGGTGGGATTGTATTCAGCGACCACGTGACTACTGTTTCGAAGAGCTATGCTGAAGAGATTAAATATCCTTATTTTGGAGAAAATTTAGATGGCATCATCAGAAAGTATGATTTCAAATTAACCGGTATAGTCAATGGTATCGATTATGAAACTTACTCGCCTTCAAAAGATGTCAACATTCCAATTAATTTCGATCTCAGATCCATTGGCAGAAAAAAAGAAATCAAAATGCATCTTCAGATCAAATTCGGACTTTCTGTTGATCCAGAAATCCCAATGCTTGCAATTGTATCAAGGCTAGTAGACATGAAAGGCATGGACCTTGTTGAGCATATTTTGGATGAGCTTTTACTTGAGAATGTTCAATTGGTTGTGCTTGGAACTGGTGAAAGTCGCTATGAGGATCTATTCAAGACTTATCAGTACCGTTATCCGGATAAAGTCGCCGCTCGCATTTATTTCGACCAATACGAATCCCATTCCATTTATGCTGGTGCAGACATCTTTATCATGCCTTCGCTGTTCGAACCGTGTGGCCTAAGCCAACTTATTGCTCTAAGATATGGAACGATTCCAATAGTGAGACAGATTGGTGGTCTGAGAGACACTGTCATACCATTCAACAAGTTCACTGGTGAAGGTAATGGTTTTGGCTTCCTAAACTACAATGCTCATGAACTTTTATTCACAATCAAGGAAGCGCTTAGCACATACGAAAACGATGAAAACTGGAAAATGTTAATGAGACATGCCATGAAAGCTGACAACAGCTGGACAGCTTCATCAAGAGAATACATGGCAATATATATGAAGCTCATGGGACAAGAGCTATATGAAGATCCCAATATGTGAGGTGAAAGTATGAAAATATCCGTATCGGAATTCAAAATGGATTTCACGGAAGCAATCAATTCCACAACCGCCAGACAAATTGAAGATACTACAGCACTTGAAAGATACAATGCGCTTGGAACGCTCCTAAAGGATTACATTGGTGAGCTGTGGGCAGGCACAAACAAATCCTATAGAGAAGTTCAAACCAAACAAGTCTACTACTTTTCAATGGAATTTTTGACCGGCAAATTTCTCGAAAACAATCTTTACTATCTAGGGCTCTATGACGTCACAAAACAGGCACTCAAAGAACTCGATATCGATCTTAAAGAGCTCATTGAAGTCGAAATGGATCAAGGACTTGGCAATGGAGGTCTGGGAAGACTCGCTTATTGTTTCCTCGATTCCATGAGCTCATTGTCCATTCCAGGACATGGTTGCGGAATTCGTTACAAAAACGGCCTTTTCGAGCAAAAGATCATCAACGGGTATCAAGTGGAGTATCCAGACCGCTGGCTGGTGAACAACAACGTCTGGGAATACAAGCGCCCCAACAAGGCTGTTGAAGTTCATTTCAATGGACGAGTTGAATCCTATATGGAGGATGACCGCATCAAATACAAATTGGTTGATTCAGATAGGGTTCTTGCAGTACCATATGACACTCCAATTCTGGGATATGACAATAACACGGTTAACACTCTCAGACTTTGGTCAGCTGAGGAAATCGAAGATATATTTGATTTCGAACATTTCTCTAAGGGCAATTACTACAGTGCCTTTGAAAAAAAACACTCCGTTGAAATCATCACCCAAATTCTGTACCCGAACGATTCCATCGACGAAGGCAAAATGCTTAGACTCAAGCAAGAATATTTCTTTGTGTCCGCAGGAATTCAAAGCATTTTGGCAACTTATAAGAAAATGAAACAACCCATTGAAAATCTGGCTGATTTTGTAGCTATACACATCAATGACACGCATCCTTCGCTTGCGATTCCAGAACTTATGCGTATACTCATCGATGAGGAATCCTTATCTTGGGACTCTGCTTGGAGAATCACAACTGCTTGTATTTCATATACCAATCACACCATTTTATCTGAAGCACTTGAAAAATGGTCATTTTTCATGTTAAAAGATCTCCTCCCTAGAATTACCATGATCATCGAGGAAATCAACCGAAGATTCATCGAGAGTCTGAAGAATGCCTATCTCTATACCGATGAACAGAAGATTCATGACATGGCAATCATTTCTGATGGCATCGTCAAAATGGCACATCTTGCAATTGTAGGCTCTCATAGCATCAATGGTGTCGCCAAACTGCACACCGACATTTTGAAAAAAAGCCTTTTAAAAGATTTCTATGAACTTCAGCCAGAAAAATTCAACAACAAAACAAACGGCATCACCCATAGACACTGGCTACTTAATGCAAATACAGAACTTTCAGATTTGCTTAAGGAAACTATAGGCGCAGGATTCGTCAAAAATCCACTCGCCTTGAGGGACTTGCTCAAGTATAGAGAAGACAAAAGTATTCAAGAGAAACTGTTTAACATCAAGCACACAAAAAAGGAAAATCTTGCAAAAATGATCTACGACACCCAAGGCATACTCATCGATCCATACAGCATTTTTGACGTCCAAGCCAAACGGATTCATGAATACAAGAGACAGCACCTGAATATTCTTCACATTATGTCTCTTTACAACAAACTTAAGGAAAATCCAAATCTGGACATTCCTCCGCGGACATTCATCTTCGCGGGTAAGTCAGCCCCAAGCTACTATGTGGCAAAACAAATCATTAAACTGATCAACACTCTGGCTGACGTGATCAACAATGACACAAGCATCAAGGATAAAATAAAGATTGTCTTTTTACCTAACTATGGTGTATCATTAGCAGGTAAAATCATACCATCGGCAGATGTAAGCGAGCAAATATCCACGGCTTCAAAAGAAGCATCCGGCACCGGCAACATGAAATTCATGATGAACGGAGCAATAACACTTGCCACTCTCGATGGAGCCAATGTTGAAATTCTGAAAGAAGTAGGCGAAAACAACATCGTCACTTTTGGTCTAAGAGATTACGAAGTCCACAGGTATTATGAAAACGGTGAGTACAATGCTTTTGATGTGTACAATTCCTCACCAGCACTCAAATTGGTTGTCGATCAGCTTGTCAGCGGATTTCTGCCGACAGCAAAAGATGAGTTTTTACCTATTGTCGACCGTCTGCTCAGATACAATGACGAGTTCTTCGTTCTGAAGGATTTCGATTCCTATGTTGACGCTCAGGAACGCATCGGACTTTATTACAGAGACAAACAGCACTGGATGAAAATGTCCATTGCGAATATTGCATGTTCAGGAGCTTTTTCCGTAGACTACACCATAGACAAATATGCTTCAGGAATATGGCATGTCAACCGAAAACCGCTGGATTTCAATTTATAAATCCATTATGTAGGTGATTATATGAATTTTAAAAACTACCCCGAAACACTTGGAACGTTAGGGGCGATCTATTCCAAAACTGAGACTGTGTTCAACGTCTGGGCACCCCCTCAATAACATTTGAAAATTGCACTCTATGAAAATCCTCGCGCTCTTTACAGGGATATATATC
>JAIOSU010000246.1 GCA_021107455.1 Clostridiales bacterium
TCTTTGATTGCTTTTGCCACTTCAGGACTGACGTCCAAATACTTTTCTAACATAATTTTAGCTCCTTTACTTTTTCAATAATTGTCTCTTCAGACATTTGAGGGTTGATTGTATTTTCATGTGAAAGTGCAATAATGGATGCCGCTACTGCAATTTCAGCGGTTTCACTTGTGCTCATGCCTTTGAGGAAGCCTAGACCGAGTGCCGCGATAAAAGCATCTCCGGCTCCAGTGGCATTGACGATGCTGATCTTTGGTGGTTGAACCACACCTTGGGTCTCAGCGCTACTGTAGAAGACGCCACGTTCACCAAGACTGATGAACACTTGTTTAACACCTTTTTTATGAAGGATGTCGACAGCTTTTTTGAGATCCGCTTCATCAAGGATTTTGACGCCGGTCAGCATTTCGGCTTCAATCTTATTGGGTTTGATGGTGTGAAAATATCCGATCAGATCTTTGACTTTTTTTGCCTTGGTGGTGGATACGGTATCAAGGAAGAAGATCTTGTCCTTGAAAGCGGTCACGATGTACTCAAGCACTTCAAGGGGTAAATTGGTGTCGAGAACACAAAATGCGGCGTTTTCAATGACATGTCTTTTGCCTTTTATGAAATCAACTGTCATTTGGTCGCTGATGTCCATATGGGAGATCGCGAGGACCATATCTTTGGTTTCATCGAGGATGGACAGATAAGTGGAAGTTGATGCACCGCTTACAATCAGAGAATCCTGCATGTTGATGCCTACCATACGTGCTTCGTCGAGAATCTTTTGACCGTACACATCGTCGCCGATTGTACTGATGAGTCTCGTATTCACGCCCATTCTGACGAGATTTTCAGCGATGTTTCTACCGACACCTCCAAGTGAAATTTTCACTTCACCGACGTTTGAATCCTTATAAATCAGTTCTGAAGAAGGGAATCCTTGGATGTCGATGTTCGAACCACCAATGACGCAGACGTAATCATCTTCTCTGACGATGTAGCCCTTTCCAAGAATGTAGCCTTTTTTCATAAGGTTGGTAATATGAACCGCGACGGATGAACGCGTAATGCCGAGTGATTCGGCAAGTTCACTTTGTGATATGAGGGGATTCTTTCGCAAACGCTCAAGGATCTCCTGTTCTCGATTTGTCACTTTGACCTCCTTATCTGAAAATCTAATCAAATGCTTATTTTATAATCTTAAGTTTATATTACTCCTGCCGGATAAGTTTGTCAAGCATCAATCATTAAAAAATTCTTAAGCAAGACTTAAGTTGCATTAACATATAGTATAAAGTAAAATCTCAAGTGGTATAATAATCATAAATGGAGGTGCGGTATGGAACCCGATCACAAACAAAAAAATGCAGTCAAAACGAAATTTGAAAACTTCACTTATGGACTGATCAAGATGGTGAAATACATTTTACTTATAGTGGTCGCAGGAGTAGTGATCAGTTATCTGGTTCATTACTTCAGAGATTATAATTTGTCGACAGTCCTAAAAATCGTAGGTGGCGTCATTGTGTTCATCGGACTCGCATCGCAGCTGGGCACTGGTGGATTCAACAGAGATTATAATTACAATATGGTGAAAATGACCAACCCGGACCTTTTGAAATATGAAAAAGGCGCAGCCAAAATGGATGAAAATCTGATTTTCATGACTATTTTTGCCATAGCGGGACTGATCGTTCTAGGAATTGGATTTCTCGTATAACTGTCCTTGGAGGCAAATATGAAACGAATGATTATGGTTTGGATGGCAATCGTGCTAGTGACATTGACAGCGTGTGTTGCTGAGGAGGGCAATGGGTTCCTCGCAGGCAACATCGGACTGGGTGGTCTGATGGCGGGTGACCTTGATGGAAAAGTCTATTACAGAAGTGAATCGGATCACTGGGCACTCTACAAAGCCAACCTGGATGGCACCGATAAAATCAAACTCAGTGATGACCGAATCAGCAACATCAACGTTCTCGGGGAGTGGATCTATTACACCAACTTCGATGACAATTTTTCACTATATAAGATTAGAACAGATGGATCAGAGAGACAACGACTAGTTGAAGGCTATTGCTCAGGTCTTTATGTGACAGGTGATACGATGTATTTTGACATGCGCGATGACACCAACATGTCACATGTCTACAGTATGAAAACGGATGGTAGTGCACTGGAAAAAATCGTTCCAGAAGCATCCATGGCCTATTACCACGATGAAGTAGTGTACTATATTTCTAAAGACGGTCTCAATCTGTGGCAACTTGATCTGAAAACGAATGAGAGCAAAAAACTCACGGACAAGTACTCTGCCTATGTGGTTGTGGATGATACAGGAATTTATTACTGGAGCGTGAACGAAGGGACATACAATCATATGGACCTCGAAGGTGGCGTTGATAGCGTAGTGCTAAGAGGAGGCGATTATTACAACACATCAGGTGACAAGGTGTATTACATAAAATCAGGTGACAACTACGATGTATTTGAACTGAATCTCAGTACTGAGACAGAACTAAGACTCAGCTCTTTTTCAAGTGAAGTCTTTGATGAGCATGGGGAAAGAATTGAAAATTTGACCACGCTTTCTGAAGATGATTTTTCTTTCCAGGAGGGAGCAGCTTTCATATATGTTATTGAGGATATGGTGTTCTCGAGAGGGACACTTGTCGAATCATTACCTATAAGTGGAAAAGTCGATTGCCTGATGTATTTTGATGAAGCTGGCAACGCAAAATATTGGGATTGATTCATTACAAAAAAGTCATCCCATTTTAACCCAATGATAATCTGTTTTACATCAATTCTTTAGGTTCGAGGTAGATAATAGGAATCGTTGAAACACACAGAACTATCAAAGGGGGATACATATTATGGGTAAAATTAGAAATTTCATGTCAATGGTGGCACTATCTGCAACCACATTGTCCGGACCGCCGATCATCACATCATACAAAGATGTGGAGGCCATAAAAAAATGCATGAAGTAAAAAGCGCTTTAAATTTGCTTTGAAAGAACTGTTGTCCATATTGGATTTACAGTTCTTTTGCATTGTTGATAGCGACTTCAAAAAGGGTAATAATGTAAAAAGAATCCAGTTCAGGAGGTCGATATGAAGTGGTGGAAGGAAAATGTCGTATATCAGATCTACCCTCGCAGTTTCAGTGATTCCAACAATGACGGGATAGGTGACATCAGAGGGATCATTGCGCACCTGGATGATTTGGCAGAACTAGGTGTCGGCACACTCTGGCTTAGCCCTGTCTATCCATCGCCAAATGCGGATTACGGTTATGACATCAGCGATTATAAAAGCATACATAATGACTATGGTACCATGGATGACATGATGGAGCTGATCCGTGAATCATCGATAAGGAATATCCGGATCGTGATGGATCTTGTGATCAATCATACATCTGACGAACACGAATGGTTTAGAAAGAGCCGTGATCCAGAGAGTCCTTATAGGGATTATTATTACTGGCGTCCAGGTAAAGATGGTGGGCCGCCGAACAACTGGACCAGTTTTTTTGCTGAGGGATGCTGGGAATACGATGAGGCTTCCGGAGAGTACTACATGCATCTTTTTGGTGTCAAGCAACCTGACCTCAATTATCATAATCCAGCCGTGATTGATGAGATCAAAGACATCATGAGATTTTGGTTGGAAAGAGGCATCTCTGGATTCAGATGCGATGTTATCAACATCATTTACAAAACCAGTCTCGAGGACGGCAAAAAGAAATTGGTATTGACGGGGAGTGAACATTATCTGGCGCAGGAAGGGGCGCACGACATTCTGAGAACGCTGAGAAGAGAAGTTCTATCGGAGTACGATTGTTTCACTGTGGGAGAGACTGTATTTGTCACACCTGAAATGGGCAAAGACCTTTGCGATGAAAGCCGTAAAGAACTCGACATGATTTTCTCCTTTGAACACATGGAGACAGATCAGTTCATAGTCAAATGGTTCAAAAGAAAGTTTAATCCCAAAAGGTTTGCTGAAGTGCTTTTCAAATGGCAGGAGTCGATCGAATGGAATGCCAATTACCTTGAAAACCATGATCAACCTCGAAGCGTCTCCAGGTTCGGTGATGACCAAAATCTATGGAAACCCTCAGCGAAACTGCTTGCAACATGTCTGTTGACACTGAAGGGCACGCCCTTCATCTACCAAGGACAGGAAATCGGCATGACCAATTATGGGTTCACGAAGCTCAATCAAATCAAGGACATTGAGACGCACAGTGTTGCGGCATTCGCCAAAAACCTGCGCATTCCGCAGTGGTACCTTTGGAGCATGATCAGAAAAAATTCCAGAGACAATGCGCGTACACCTTATCAATGGAATTCAAGCGACAACGCAGGGTTCTCGAAACACGAGCCTTGGCTCTTGGTCAACCCCAATTATTTGATGATCAACAGGGATGAGCAGGATAACGATCCAGGCTCGGTGCTGAGTTATTATAAAATGATGATCGGATTGAGAAAAGACAACAAAGTACTGCTTGAAGGTGATTTCATTCCAATAAGAGCCTCAAGAAATTTGGTGATCTATCAAAGAAAACTTGGAGATCAGGTTTGGACGATAGCACTCAATTTCACACGAAAAGCCATAAACTATCAAAATGATGGTAAAATTATTGTATCCAGTTATGGTGACGAACATATTTATGGGAAGCTGAAACCCTTTGAATCAGCTGTTTATGACAATTCGCACATTTGAATTGCACCGAATGATTAAAAAAATGTTTGTGCTCATATAGATTTGGTATTATAATCTATCTAGAGCCATGCAGGTGTGGTGGAATGGCAGACACGCTAGATTCAGGTTCTAGTGAAGGCAACTTCATGCAGGTTCAAGTCCTGTCACCTGCACCATATGAAAAAGCATTGACGTTAAATACGTTGATGCTTTTTTTTCGTTTGTGGTATATAGAGAGTATAGAAACAAAAATATAAAGGCGAGGTGGTTTCATGAGAATAATCATAGCTGATGATTCAGCATTTGTCAGAAGCATCATGATCAAGACACTAGAGAACAATTTCAAAGATATTGAGATTGTGGCATGTCCAAGCGGAAAAGAAGCACTTGAGGCGTTCAGCAAAACTCCGACCGAGTGGGTGATCACAGATCTTCTAATGCCTGTGATGACAGGACAAGAACTGATCAAGGCTATCAAGGAAAAATATCCGATGCCCAAAATTATCGTGGCATCTGCAGATATACAAAAAGCCACCCATGAAGAACTGGATCAGATGGGGATTTTCAAGTACATCAACAAACCACTGACTGCTGAGAAGCTCAGTGCAATAGTGGATGCGATCAAAGGAGAAAATTATGCTTGATGATATGCAAAAGGATCTTTTGAAAGAATACGTCAACGTCTTCATCGGTCAAGCCGCAAATATGCTCTCGGAAATGGCAAATCAACGCGTATTGCTTTCGGTACCTGAGGTCGAAGTGATCAATATGGCCGATGAAGTAGAGACGGCGGGTAAGACTTTTTTCAAACATGGGCACATAGTGTCGAGTTCCATGCGTTTCGGCCAGGATTTTTCCGGCCGGGCACATCTCATATTTCCTGCCAATAAGGCGAAATTGTTGGTGGATGCCTGCATGGGATTGCACTTTGAGGATTTTGGAACTGAGCTCACAAAAGAACTGGCGGACACGGATTTTGATGTTCTGAAGGAAATCAGCAATGTCATTTTAAATTCGGTCGTCGGTGAATTCTCCAACCTTGTTGGCACCCGAGTGGACTTTGGCATCCCGGATGTGGAACTTGTCTTCGTTTCTGAGGATGAGCAAAAATTATATCTCAAGAATGATGTTTACATGTTGATGCTCTATACGAGCTTCAAGCTCGAGGAAGCCGAAATTGATGGTGTGGTCATCATAGCGTTAGGTCTTCACTCGTTGAATATGGTTGTGGAAAAAATTGATAAGATTATAGGAGAAATGAATGAATAATCTTTTGGCGAATACCCTTAATAAATTGAATAATGGAATTGTTCTTGTTGACAAGGATTTCAAAATTCAGTTTTGGAACGACTGGATTATGAACAAGACTGGTCTTGTGATTGTTGAGGTCCTTGGGAAACCGCTCGCACAGTTTGCTCCTAAATTTGAAATGCCCCAGTACTATAGAGTTCTGGAAAGTGTCATGGAAACCGGACAATCCAGATTCCTGTCCGGTGCACTTCACAAAACGTTTTTCGGAGACTTTATCCAGAATATACAGGTTGATCGTGTGATTCAATATCACACCAGTTATATCATGATTCAAGTGACGGATATCACGAACCAATACCAAAAAGTACAAAAAATGAAGGATTTTATCAATATTCTCGAAATGGAGAATGACGAGATCAGGCTCAATGAGGCGGAATCCAGAAAAATGGCGATGCATGATGCGCTCACAGGTCTTCCTAATCGATTGCAATTCAACAAGAGAATGAACGGTCTGATGGAACTCAAAATGCCGTTTGCCCTCCTATTCATGGATGTGGACAACCTAAAGACCATTAACGATACTTATGGTCATCGATTAGGTGATATAGTGCTTCAAGAAATGGCTTACAGGCTGAAGAAAACCGTCAGAATGGAAGATATGGTCGCGAGACTTTCCGGTGATGAGTTCGCTGTCATTTTAGAGGGGGTGGACAATGAGGATGAGATTGGAAGAATAGTTCAAAAAATCATACTGAAATTCAAGCCGAAATTCGTAGTTGGTAATGAGAATATATCTGTTTCAAGTTCTGTCGGAATTGCCCTTTATCCAAGGGACAGCGAAGACCCGGATATTTTACTGGATCTCGCGGACAGGGCACTTTATCAGATCAAGCGATCCGGAAAAGCGGATTATGCGTTTTATTCGGAACTATGAGAAACAAAACAAGGAGTGAATGTAATGAAACAAAGCAAATGGTTGATTTTAGCACTGAGTCTATTGACAGTTTCCTTATTGATTGCGGGATGTGGGAAAACAGACGCAGACCCGGGTTATGTAGTGAATGATGAACCAGTACCGGAAGAGACACCTGCACCAGAAGAAGAACTTGAACCTACAATTGAAGTCGAACCAGAAGAAGCTGAAGAGGAAAACAATGCAGCGGATCTCATATCGGACAATCCAGAGGCAGACAGCTATTATTATGAGTACGTGGTTTCAATAGATGGAGCTGAACAAGTGGGATTCAAGATATGGTCATATGACAACCGTATCCGTTTTGAAGGCGGTATGGAAGGGGAGACATTCTATCTCGACTATAATAAAAAAGAGGGTTACCTTTATATGCCAGCAGAGAAGACCATGCTCAAAATGCCTCTTGAGTCAATGGATACCGATTGGGATTCCCCGTTTATGATGACTGCTGATATTGATGATTCGGCAATTTCAGGCATGAATTATATTGGCGATGAAAACGTTGATGGCAAAGAGTGTGCAGTCTACGAGTATGACTCAAGCGAAGGTAAGGTCACTTATTACATTTGGAAGGATGAAGGAATCATCATTCAAATGAAAATGGAAATGGATGGTGGCTCTACTTATGAGTATTATTTCAAAGACCTGAAAATCAATGAAAATTTCGAAATGGAACTTGAGATTCCAGACGATGTTCAAATTATGGGCTAGATGCTTTTGCCGCCGTTTGCGTACCAGGTACGCCGAAGGCGGTTCAACTGCAACTTGGACCTCAGGTGTCAACCGCCACTCGCGTACCTGGTACGTAAACGGCAGCTAAAGCCTGAGGTTTCGTTTGTTTTACCGTATAAAAAAAACTATACGCATATTTCAAATTATGATAAACTTGAGTAAAGTATTCAATTCAGTACATTAACAGGAGGATAATCCAATGAAATTCAGTTCATTTAATTACCAAAGACCAGATATGCCGACCTACACTATTGAATTCAATCGACTGATAGAGAACCTTAAAGCCGCAAAAGACGTGACGAGCCAGATCAAGGCCATAGGTGAGATCACAAAACTCAGAAACACATTTGATACGGCAGCCACACTTGTGCATGTCAGACATTCCATCAACACAGAAGACGCATTTTATGATGCGGAAAACGACTTCATAGATGAAACCACCCCGGCTTATACGGAACTGGTGGACAAATACTACCGTGCACTCGGCGAATCGCCATTCAAAGAGGAACTCCGTAAAGTTTACGGGGATCATCTCTTCAACATCATCGAAGTGAATCTTAAGACGTTCAAGCCAGAAATCATGGAAGACCTCAAACTCGAGAACGCTCTTTCTTCCAAATACACCAAACTCAGAACGTCTGCAAAGATCCTATTTGAAGGCGAGGAACGCAACCTTTCACAAATGGTTCCATTTTATGAGTCAAAAGACCGCGAAGTGAGAAAAGCTGCTCAAGAGGCCGCAACAAAATTCTTCGAGGAAAACGAGAAGGCATTTGATGACCTATACCACGAACTGGTACAGGTGCGCCATAGAATCGCAGAAAAACTAGGCTATGAGAACTTCATCGAAGTCGGCTACATGAGACTCACAAGAACCGACTATGATATGAATGACGTCGCAACCTATAGAAAACAAGTGCTCAGAGACATAGTGCCACTTGCCACCGAACTCAGAAAAAGACAACAGGAGCGTCTCAACCTCGATGAACTTAAATATTATGATGAACCACTTGCTTTTACAAGCGGCAATGCGACACCTAAAGGCGACAGCAAATGGATCCTCGAAAATGGCAAAACCATGTATGAGGAACTCTCGAAGGAATCAGGAGAATTCATCAATTTCATGATGGATGGAGAACTGCTCGACCTGGAGGCTAAGAAAGGCAAAGCTGGCGGTGGTTATTGCACATTTGTGCCGGATTACAAATCGCCGTTCATTTTCTCGAACTTCAACGGAACATCGGGCGACATAGATGTTCTCACGCATGAGGCAGGCCATGCATTCCAGGTCTATCAAAGCAGAAACTACGATCTTCCTGAATACGTCTGGCCGACACTTGAAGCCTGTGAGATCCATTCCATGAGCATGGAGTTCATCACTTGGCCTTGGATGGAAAAATTCTTCCTCGAAGATACCGACAAATATAAGTTCAATCATCTCAGCGAAGCGATTTTGTTCATTCCATATGGAGTGCTCGTGGATGAGTTCCAACATTTCGTCTATGCGAATCCACATGTGACACCTGAAGAGAGACGTGCAAAATGGAGTGAGCTAGAAAAACTCTATCTGCCACACAGAATGTATGAAGACAACGCTTTCCTCGAAAGAGGGGGATACTTCTTCAGACAGGGCCACATATTCTCGGATCCTTTTTACTACATCGATTATACGCTGGCACAAGTATGTGCGTTCCAGTTTTTCGTCAAGACTAGAGAGGATAAAGAGAAAGCATGGACCGATTACCTCCACCTTTGCAACAAAGGTGGAAGCATGCCATTCACTGAACTGGTGAAGGTCGCAAATCTCTTCAATCCGTTTGAGGAAGGCTCCATAAAAAGAGTCATTCCGGCACTTAAGGAATATCTCGACGGTGTGGACGACAACAAATTATAAAAAAAGTGAACAATACGTAAAATATTAGTTGAAAAAAGGTGGTTCTTCACATAAAATAAGAGGGGTGGATGAAATCCGCCCCAATTGAAGATAGGACCAGTTGATGATAATGCGAGATACCTTAAGAAGGTAGCCGAAGGAGCAATGTGAGTGTTAGCCGACACGAGCAGAAACTCTCAGGCACAAGTAGTGTTATCGGATGGGACTCTGGAGAGACCTTTAAATAGGCACCGAAGGCGGAAGTGCAGTTTGAATTTAAATTGCGAGTAACTCTCAGGTAAAGATACAGGGGTATACAAGGGCACCTAGCATTGCTATGTCCACTTGTATACCTTTTTTGTTTACAATGATGAGGTTAAAGCCGTGTAAAAAGGGCATAAAAGAAACGTAAGAAATAGAAGGAGGTCGTATTATGGATTCAGTTAAAAAAACGGCGCTTTACGACGCGCACGTAGCACTGGGTGGAAAAGTCATTGATTTCGCAGGATGGGCATTGCCTGTTCAATATGAGGGAATCCTTGAAGAGCATGCAGCTGTCAGAAATGCAGCAGGTATATTCGATGTGTCTCATATGGGTGAAGTAGAAGTTAAAGGCCCAGGCGCTTTTGATTTCGTACAGAATCTTGTGACCAACGATGTGTCGACTCTTGAGGACAACCAAATCCTATATGGCATGATGTGCTATGAAAATGGTGGCGTTGTGGACGATTTACTCGTTTACAAATTTGATCAGGAGTTCTTTTACCTGGTAATCAATGCCAGCAACGTAGACAAAGACTTTGCTTGGATGCAGGAACAATCAAAAGGTTTTGATGTAGAGCTTACCAACGTTTCTCCAGAAGTTTCAGAAGTTGCGATCCAAGGCCCAATCGCCGAGGAAATTCTTCAAAAGGTTGTCGATGTGGATTTATCAGAAATCAAATTCTTCTACTGCAACCGTAACGTGACTATCGAAGGTGCTAAGTGTCTTGTTTCCAGAACAGGCTACACTGGAGAAGACGGATTTGAGGTTTACACAGATAACGCAAGCATTGAAAAAGTATGGAACGCAATCATGGCAGCGGGTACACCTATGGGACTAAAACCAGCTGGACTTGGCTGTAGAGACACACTTCGTTTTGAAGCCGCATTACCGCTTTATGGTAATGAAATCGACGCAGACATCACACCACTTGAAGCAGGCCTTGGTTTCTTCGTGAAACTCGGTAAAGAAAACTTCATTGGTAAAGATGCACTTGTGGCACAAAAGGCAAACGGACTTCCTAGAAAAACTGTAGGCTTCGAAATGGCAAAGGGTATTCCTAGACATGGCTATGAAGTTGTTTCAGGCGACGAGGTAATCGGCGTGGTTACAACAGGTTACTTATCACCAACACTAGGAAAAAATATCGGACTTGCTCTCATCGATTCAAAATATGGCGAAATGGGATCAGAAATCGGTATAAGAGTGCGTAAGAATGTTTACCCTGCAACAGTTGTCAGCAGAAGATTTTATCAGAAAAATTATAAAAAATAGGCAATAAGCAAAGTAATTTACGGTATACTGTTATTAAGGGATTAAATTCCTAAGAATAAAAAAATAAGATGATGAGAATTTACAGGAGGTATGGCTATGAAAGTTGTTAACGGTTTGTATTATACGCAGGATCACGAGTGGGTAAAATTAGAAGGAAACGCTGCA
>JAIOSU010000249.1 GCA_021107455.1 Clostridiales bacterium
AACCATTTATAAGAACGTGAAACAGACTTTTACACCAACCTTTAGAAATGGTTCTGACAAGTACGTTGTCTATTTTGCAGAAAGTACCATCAACAACAAGACAGACCTTCAGTCCGTGCTTAGTAAGGGGGATGCTAAAGTCATACTGGTTTCAAAATCAACAGCAAGATCACAGGTTTCACACGCTTATTGGGTGGACAGCACTCAGTCACTTGAAAACATCATGAAAGCGGTCAATGAAATCATCAAAGAGAACAATCCAGTAGACAATCGAAAACTACTGCTCGTTGGAGAAACATTTACGACCAATGTGGCAAACTTCGATATGGAAGGTGATCCACTGTCTGTAGTTGGTTTTCAGTATTTACAAGATGCTAACTACTATGACAACAGCATGGGTTTAGAGAGTGGTACAAGAACAAGTTATCTTGATACAGCGTTTTCAGGAACAGTAAAAACCAGTTTCTCAAAAGTAGGGAAGTACACCGTAAACCGCATGATCAAAGACACGCCAATCGGCAAGGCTTCTTTTGGAAAAGAATCTAATGTCCCTGCACTGGATGTATACGTCCACAGAAAACCGATTGCAGATTTTACGCTCGATTGGGATTATAACACAAGCGATCAAAAGTACAAGACAACATGGGTTGACCTATCCTATGACCTGGATCATCAATTTTCAGATGCTCAAAAGGGCATAAGAGACAGACAGATTATGTATCGAAAAACAGATGGAGACAATCAATGGATCTATACGATCCCTGATAATCTTGCATACGGTGTCTATGAAGTGAGTTATATCGTTAAAGATATTGAAGGAGCGTGGAGCAATCCAAAGACTAAATTGTTTACTCTCGATGCAATCCCTGAACTGATCATAGACGCTGAGTTGGAACCACCTGTACTCCCAGCATCGGAAACCTTAAGTATTAAAGAAATTTTCACACAGTACCATGAAGCGCATGATGTCAAATTGGAATGGCTCACTCAAAGTGGTCAGTACAAAGGTGCAATTGCGTTATTATTATACTCGAATATGTCAAATTATAACAAAATAGACAGCAAACACCATTGGTTGGATCAAGGGTTTAAAATACCAGATGCCACTCAAGATGGGAATTATATCATTCGTGTCAGCTCAAGAGATGTTTCAGTGAACTTACCTTTCAAAGTACTCACTCCTATAGACGTGGTTGGAAGCATGGATGAGATGGTTGCAGGAGAAAAGACAGATTTTTACGCAGAGGCAGGAAGATACGCCAGCAGTGTCACGGTCAGTCTTTATATCGGAACGGCCCACGAAGTGGTCAGGAATATGATTTATGTTGGTAGAACTGGCAGCGGAAGAACTTTATGGAAATATTCTGAGACCATTCCTGAATCCGTTGAGGAGGGATTTCATGATTTCAGATTTACTGCAAGAACACCTTCAGGGAATCAAGCGACTCATGATGTGTCAGCGAAAATTGAAGTGCTGAGGATTTTAGAGGTAGGAGTAAAGGGATACTGGAACCATTGGCGCGGTCAAGTCAATTTATTTGGAGAGCTCATGACAAATGAACCCCATAGATTTTTGTCGCATGAAAAAGTGATTGTCACAGTGAGAACTGTAGGCAATCCAGAGACCGCTACTGTCAGGTGGTCCTCTGAGCTTGAACAAATGCTCTATACAGATGCGGTGGGGCATACTCATTCCTATGAAGATGCCTTTGGATTTATAGTGGATTTTCCTCTAGCGCTCAATCAATTGTCAACCGATCTGTGGGAGGTCGAGTATATACTGCCACTTGCCAACCACACACTTAGTTGGGACAATTCAAGGACTGCACCACCGTATTTTATGGAAATTGAAGTCAAAAAAGGGACTGTAGTCAAGAAAAGCCGTTTAGAGGATATTGACATCACTGGCAACATCTACGATCTTCTTTATCTACAGCCCCGTTATGATCAATAACTAGACAATTTTATAGCCTACACCCCATACAGTCTCAATCAACTGTGTATTAGGCGCAACGGTCTCGAGTTTCTCCCTGATCCGTTTGACATGTACAGTTACAGTGAACGCATCGCCAAGAGAGTCGTATTTCCAGACGCGCTCGTAGATTTCTTCTTTAGAAAAAACGCGCCCCCTGTTTTTTGCTAGAAGTAGGATAATCTCAAATTCTTTTGGAGTCAAATCCAAAGTGACATCACCGAGTGTAAACGTCTTTGTCATTTCATTGATCACCATATTTCTAATGGTGACATTGGAATCGTCAAACGTACCGGAAGGGGACGATTTCATTTTACTATAGCGTCTTAATTGAGCCTTTACACGAGCAATGAATTCATTTGTACTGAAAGGTTTTGTCATATAATCATCCGCACCGACTCCCAATCCCAGTACGATATCCATGTCTTGATTTTTTGCAGAAACGATCATGACAGGGATGTCTACAAGGGATTGGATTTTTTTGCAGATGTCGATGCCATTACCGCTTGGCAACATCAGATCCAGCACTACAAGTGAAACGCCTTCCAAAAGAGGAATGATCTTGGTGATGTCACCTGTATTTTCCATGACAACCTCAAAGCCATTGATCTCAAGGTAGTCCTTTTGTAATCTGGCGATACTTTGGTCATCTTCTATGATCAGAATTTTTTCCATATTTTTCTCTCCATGACTTGTTTTTTTTGTGTTCCACAGGAACGTTTTCAATATCCTCATATGCTTTCAAACGGATTGAAATCGTAAGTCCATTGATATCATTGCCTGTTGCGGAGATTTTCCCGCCATGTGCTTCAATGATTTCTTTGCATATGCTTAGACCGATGCCATTGCCACCGACATCAAGATTTCTGGATTTGTCGGATCTGTAGAAACGATCGAAAATTCGATCCAGATCAGCTTCAGGCACTCCAATTCCATTATCTGAAATATTGATGAAAACCCCATCGTCGTCTCTGTTGGCCAAGATGACGATTTCAATAGGTTTTTCACTGCGATATTTGACTGCATTTTCGATGAGATTGATGAAAACCCGCATTAATTTTTCGGGATCCACATCAATCATGGTGTCTTTGATGATGTAATGTAAGTACAGTTGACCACCAAACTTGGTGACATCGCTTTCAAGTTCATCCACACAGTCGAAAAGGAAGCTTCTCAAATCGATGACTTGTTTGTTGAGTTTGATGGAATTCGTATCATAACCGGTGAATTCGGAAAGATCATTGACGAGACTTTCAATCATATATGTTTTGGATTCTATGATATCCAAGTACTCCTTTTGTGTGGCTTCAGTTCTGGCTACACCATCTTTCAAGCCTTGCACATAACCTCTAATGGAAGTTATCGGTGTTCTGAGATCGTGTGAGATGTTGGCGATCAATTCCTTTTTCTCGCTTTCAAGCAATTTCTGCTTCTCAACCGATCGTTTCAGGGATTGACGCATACTCTCTATGCTCAGGGCAAGTTCCTCAAAATCATCATTTTCATTATAGGATAATTCAGCGTTCAGATTACCTTTACGAATCTCGTTTGTGGTAAAAGTGAGTTTCTGGATACTGTGCTTGATTGGATTGGAGATCCAAGCAATCAGAAAAGCGAGCAGTATGAGATTGAATGCGCCATACAGTAGAAAGAAAACCCGTTCAAATGCTTGGTAAGCAAGCTCAAGTCTGGTGCTGTCAATTTTGAGCCTGACGTCGATGGAACCGCCATTCAATCGCTCCAAATGATGATGTTTCAATGAATAATGCTCATTGGGGAGATCCGGTGCAAGCTGTTCATAAAACCAATTTTCTATGAAAGTGGCATCCGATAGATCTTCAGAATATGTGGTGAAAAGTACGTTGCCATTTTCAGCGACTTCAACGATCAAAAATGAGGAGCTGAACTGCTCCTTGGCGTCGCGTCTGAAAGTATCTGAAAGAAAAAACTCCGGTGTTTCGGAATATGGAGCCACATAGTTTTCAAATTCAGTGGATATTTTTGAAAAGTTGTTGAAAATGTCGAAATAGGTGTCGAAAAAATGTATGAAGTTGAGATTCTCGCTCAAGAAATTGCTGGTCACTGAAACGGTGAATGTTGCCGGGAGAAGGACCAAAAGGATGAGTGCAAATATAAATTTGGTTTTGATTTTCATAGGTAGCCTCGTTGTTCATTAGTAGTATTAATTATATTATAACATCCTATCCTTTTTCTAAATGAAAAATTACGAAATTATGAACAAATATATTAAAAATCTTTTACATTCGGAGTTTATAGCATTTCTTATGTTAAGATTAAAGAAATGACTTCATAATTCAAGGAGGCTTAAGATGCTAGATTTATTACTTAGAATGAACCCCATCGGGCAGATCATTATCATTCTGATTCTGCTTGTTTTAGCACTGACCATTATCGCACTTTTCAAAATCAAGACCAAATACCTGTCTTTAGTACACGATCTCATTGATGATTCCAACCGAAAAAGCAAGGTTTTTAAATATGAGATCAACAATGTGATTACAGAGGATTTCAAATCCGCCATGGATCTCAGAATTTCCGAAGTGAACACTCCGGCCATCATTGACAAGAACATTCAGACCTATATGTCAAAGACCTTGGTTGGCGAACGTTTTATTGGAAGAGCATCAGGACTCATGATTATTTTGGGTCTTGTAGGAACATTTTTCGGATTGACACTTTCCATATCAGAACTGGTTCAGCTTTTATCTTCAACCAACGAGGCGTTGATAGGTGACGTGAATATGATTACAGGAGGCCTACTCAGTTCGATCAATGGTATGTCCGTCGCTTTTGCCACATCTCTTTTTGGTATCAGCGCATCCATTATAGTCAATGTGTTGACTGTACTCATTGGAACTGCAGAATCCAGAGGACATTATATAGCTGTTGCTGAAGAATATCTGGACAATGTACTCGGACATAGATCTACCGACCTTACAGTAATCGACGAAGATGGAAGGACTCCACTTGAAGTGGCATTCGAAGAACTGGCAGGACGATTATCAAAGGATATCCAATCCGTATCCGAAGCGATGAGCTACCGATTGACAGTGGCTTCAAACAGCATGAAGGATACTGCCGACACCATAGAGCAGAGTCTTAAAGGATTTGACAATTCCGTTCAAACCTTTTCTGCGAATACCCGTGATTTTTCCGAGTTCAATCATCATTTGAAATCCAATATTGAAAGAATGTCACTTGCATTTGAAGATTTTACGGAAGACATGAAAGAAAACGGTAAAAAACAATAAGGGAGGAGAGTCATGAAAACGCGTAAAAGAAGAGACATACACTCTGAACCTGAAAATTTTTGGCCGTCTTTTACCGATATGATTTCGACCATTGCCATCATCCTTTTCTTCCTAATGTTTCTGATGTATATCAACAACATCATCGCAGGAAAGAATCTCGAATTTTTGAGAAAGGAACTGGATGACAGTCAAAAGCAACTTGAAGCCAGTAAGCTTGAGATCAGTCAAGCTGAAGACAATCTCAGACTACTCAAGATTGAATTGGATCAAACCATGGCAGAAGTCGAAGCCGGACAAATCGCTTTAACACTTTCAAGCGAGGAAATTGATCGCCAAAGAGAAATCATAGCCAGCAGCAACCAGGAACTTGGAGACTTAAGGCAAAAATTACAAGGCATCGCCATCTTAAGACTGGACGTACTCACAGCAGTCAAGGATTCCATAGAAGATGTACTGGGTGAGACCAACCAAGCTGGAGATGCACTAGTGTCCATCAGTGACAATGGGAACATTGTAATCAACGAATCATTATTGTTTGATCGATACTCTTATACTATAAAAAGCGAAGGGCGTTCATTACTAGATCAATTGGCTGAAGCTTTTGAGACCGTACTTGCAAATCCGGAAATCCGTGAAAGTATAGATGCCATAAATATTCAAGGGCATACGGACGATCGTGGAACTGGAAACAGCAACAGGGAACTTGGATCCAGACGTGCCACATCAGTCGTCAATTATCTGATGTCGTCCAATCCAAGTCTCGAAAACATTTATGCAGATTACTTCCTGGCGAGCTCGTACTCCGAGTTCAGACCAGTCGTCTCAGGAACAACCGAGGCGGCCTATGCGCAAAATAGAAGGATAGAAATCAGCATCATCCTAAGGGATGCACATGTTCAGGATGTCATTAATGAATACCTTTTGGATTCAATAAAATCATTTGATTAAAAAGATCCCGGTTGCTACCATCAGAACCGGGTTTTTACTTGTCATAATCTTTTAATCCATTTATTATTCTACAGCAATAATCGTTGTGTATAATAGGGCTATACTGAATACGAGTTGGGACTAATGAAAAATGGCATGAAGAAACTTATTGCTTCAACAGTATTGGCTGGACTTTTGGTGTTGTCTTCAACATCATTTGCCGCATACGACCCAATTTACAAACAGGAATCAGCAATCTCAACTTATGCGGATGGCGTGACACATCAGAACATCAGAACTTTTACAAATGAAGGTTGGATCAATCTCAATGTGATACGAATTGATTTGACCAAGAATGTCAGCTTGACTGCGCTCACAGATGATTATCTGACCAATCGGGACACTTTGACCAATATCGTCAAAAAGAATGATCTTGGCGGTAATCTAGTAGCTGCGATCAACACAGATTTTTTCGGAGCTTCAACACTTGGAAATGTTGCCAACGATGGAAAATTGATTTCAACGAGTGTCGGTATTGATGAATTTGCATCATTCAATGTCGCCACATCAGGTATGCCTTTTGTCGCATACATCAATTCACCCAACAACGCCATCACAAATGGCACATCGACATTCACTCTGGATTATATCAACAAACCCTATTTGACGGAAAATCGTTTGATTCTATTCGACCACAACTGGTCCAAGCAATCTTACGGAGGTTCTATTGAAGCGGACGTAGTTGAAATGTATGTAAAAGATGGATACATCCATGAAATAAGAACAAACGGAGCACCATTTGAACTCAGTGAAAATGCGTATGTAATTGCAGCCGTAGGAACTCGAAAGGCAGAAATAACTCAAAAGCTTCGTGTAGGAGATGCCATAACTGTAAACTATGATGTCAATTTCAGATTCATGGACCTCAGCGTTGGTGGTGGAGCTCAACTGGTGAAAGACGGTAAAGTTGTGACTGAGTTTTCACAAAACATCAATGGTAAACATCCACGTACAGGTCTTGGAATATCAAAAGACAGAAAAGAAGTCATTTTGGTCACTGTAGATGGCAGAACGAATTCTTATAGAGGCGTCACTCAAACTGAACTGGCCAACATTCTGATCGGTTTAGGAGCGTATGAAGGCATCAACTTTGATGGTGGTGGGTCGAGTCAAATGGTTGCAAAATCACCGTGGACAACTCAACTCAGCACACTTAATTATCCTTCTGAGCAATCGGAAAGAAGAATCTTCACAGCACTCGGAGTAGAGAAGATTTTGGTGGAAGCACCTGAATTGAATCACATCCAAATCGAAATGAAACAGACAAATATTTTTGAGAACACAACAGTACCTGTGACGGTATCTGCAATAGATACGAATTACAATGCGATGAGTATTGATCCTAGTGCAGTCAAATGGAGTGTTTCTGGTATAGAAGGGGTCTTTGAAAATGGCAACTTCATTGCAAAGAGCTCTGGAAAAGGACTCATCACAGCTGTGTATTTTGGTAAGACTGCGACTAAACAGGTTTCTGTGAATAGAGACGCTGTAAAATTAGTGGTCTCGCCAGCGCAAATCAAAATGAGTTCAAACCAGACTCAAGCTATAAAATTTTCACTACAAACCCAAATGGGTGATGTGATCCAGATTGAGCCTAATATGGTCACTGCAATCATTCCGGATATAATCGGCACATATGATTCAGCAACTGGAATTTTGACAAGCGGCACTGGAGTCAATCAGGCAATACTGGAATTTTCATATGATGGTCTGACCACTTACATTCCTGCAGGTGTAGGAACGACTAAAATGACATTACATGATTTTGAAACACCTACTGCAACATTTTCGAGTTATCCGTTACTCATGCCTGGAAACTATCAAGAAATTGCAGATGCAGGGCATATGGGTTCTGGTGGGTTAATATCGTATGATTTCTCAAATCATGATGTGACAAGAGCTGCATATATGAATATCACTAACCCCAAACCACTTGAATCGGGTACTAAGTCCATTGGATTATGGGCACTTGGTGATTATGGCAACTCACATTGGCTTAGAGGTCGCATCACAGATGCAAACGGAACTTCAGTGAATTTGACTTTTGCAAAAAATGTTGACTGGACGGGTTGGAAATATTTGACCGCTGAAGTCCCTAACACATTGGTCGCACCTTTTGCACTTGATAGAATTTACCTGGCTGAAGCGGATCCTCTTCTCAAAGATTCAGGCTATATCATCATTGATGATGTAGATGCAGTGGTTTCACATAACCTATCTTTGAATGTTCCTGCAAATGTTACCCGTATGAAGGGAATCACAGATTATAGATTGCCTGATGCGATACGAAATATCAAAGACAAACAGGTCCGTGTGAATTATCCTGCTCCGGACTCAACTATAAAAGTTGAACCCGCGTATTCAAAACAATTTATTGGAGGAATTCATTATTTCACCATGGTGAACAAAGATGGATCCATCAGACAAAATAGTGCGGATCAGTGGAAGAAGTTGATTGAGTTCATAAATGTCAATCCACAAAGTCCAATAGTGATTTCGATGAGTGACAGTTATCAATTTAAAGATCGACTTGAAGGCGATTTGCTCTTTGAACTGCTGGGTAATCTGGTAGACAAAGGAACAAATGTCTCGGTAGTATTTCCTTCAACTGCACAACAAGCGACACTTGCTCACAAAAATGGCGTGAAAGTCATACATCTTCCGAGAGGAACCGGATCGATGATCTTCGGAATTTCACAAAACAATCTTTATTATGAATGGATTAAGTAAAAAATGGAGATCAGCTCGCGCTGATCTCCATTTTTATGTGGATATTTTCTTTTTCAAAGCCTTCAACATGAACCGAAATTTGTGCATCTCCCGCTTCTCCGGTTGATTTGATCCAAAATGCTCTTGAACCACCAATCAGAGCAAATGTCTTGGGTCCGATGATTTCAACCGGACCTGCGGTTTCTAGTGTTACAGCAGGCATCTGGTAGGGAAGAGCGTTCCCGTACTGATCATTGACGGAAATCACAATTCTTGTGACATCATAGGTATCTTCTTCAATCAAATGATATGAGTCTGGAGTAATTTTGAGAGTTGGAATCGCGTCGGCAGATTTGGTGATCGTCAATTGATGCTCTCCGTTTTTATACCCTTCAAATTTGAATTCAGTGGACGCTTGTCCCCAGTTACCAATATACCTTGTGTAGAGATCTGCGGCATCTTGAAAACTCATTTTATATTTAAGCAGGATCTTTCAAATGAATAGAATATGTTTCAAAGATAGTTTTGGTCCATGACTAGCGACACTAAGCAGAATCCTTTTGACAATATTAGCATTTTCCCTTGAAAACGATTAAACCAGCTCCAATAAGTCTGCTATCAGATCATGAATGATCACAGGGGGATGGGGGAGATGTTTCAGTAAATCAGTGGATGGATAAAAAGTACCAAGCAAATGATTATTCTTGTAGACTTTGATAAAATCCGCATTTGTGAATACCATCACATGACCTAATTCGGAAGCTTCAAAATCTCCGATTTGCATACTGGAGAGGACCTCCATAAATGGCTTGAGATCGGATTGTGATGCATATACCGCTGAGGCGTATTTTGGAATTCTGAACATGTCCATGACGCCGTGATAACAAATTTTGTCTCCTGAACCAAAATCTTTATGCGTGTTGTAATCGAACATGCACCAGCCGATAGCTCCACTGATTTCTGCCGTCTCATACATCGTATCAAGGACTTTTGCATGCCTTATGGCTTGGTCGACTCTTCTTTTTTCCACATCGAATTTTTTTACCGGAAACATGTGCCCATTATGCTCTGTGACAAGATAGGGCATTTTACGTTTTGCGATTTTTTGAGGGGCTTCAAGTGCGATATTGTCACCACGGTGAACAAAGTCATTATAGGTGTAGACATCTTCAAACACTTTGCTTCCCGCAAAGTTTCTGACACCACCGGTTTGTCTGCTACTATCGAGCTTATGGGCGAGTGCATTGGCTTTTGAGTAAAAAGCATCACTATCTTTGGATTCGTTGATTCTCACGCCCCATATGATGATGCTCGGATGATTCCAGTCACGTCTGATCATTTCTTCTATACTGATCAGCGCATTTTCCTGCCACACCTCATCACCAATATGTTGCCATCCTGGAAGCTCTTCAAAAACGAGTAATCCAATGGCGTCGCAATGGTTGAGAAAAAATTTGGACTGGGGGTAATGCGAACATCGCACACAGTTCAGACCAAGATCATATTTTAATAGTTCAGCATCTTTGATTTGTGCGCTTTTAGGTATGGCGTAGCCGACATATGGAAAAGATTGATGTCTGTTGAGGCCACGAAGCTTCACCAGCTCTCCGTTGAGGTAGAACCCGTCATTTCTGAAATCTACTGTCCTGAACCCAAAATTCGTGCTAAATTCATCTAGTATCTCATCGTTTTGAATCAACTGAACTCTCAATTGATACAAGGCAGGATCATCCAGAGACCAAAGCTTGGTGTTGTGAAACCCATCATTCACACTAAAAAGTGTGGTTTCATCACAAGGTAAAGTGTGAGTGTATATCGGCTCATCCTCCAAAAGAATTTCGGCTTTGATCAAATAAGAAGAATCAAGCGGGGCAGAGGTGAAAATATCGATTTCATATGTTGAATGCTGTGCTGAGACCTCAGGTGTTGCGATTTTTACATTTTCTATGATGACAGGAGATCGATATTCCATATAGACTTCTCTATAGATTCCACCATATGTCAGGTAATCCACCACAAATCCAAAGGGCGGCGTGTCATTTCTTTCCGTTGAGTCCACGACTACTGCTATGGTGTTATCATCTGAACTGTTCAAATAGGGTGTGGCATTGACTTCAAAAGGGGTGTAACCACCGAAGTGTTCTGTGACATACTGGCCGTTGATATAGACTTTTGAATGATTCATGACCCGTTCAAATACGAAAACGATCTCTTTATGGCTCAATTCTTTATCGATTTGAAAAGAGTTCTTATAACAGCTTATGAACTGATAGGACTTTTCATCAAAGCCATTGTATGGCAGTTCGATATTAGTGTGTGGAAGTCTCACTGCATCAAAACCATGACTCGATAATAGATCTTCTTCTGTAAAGTGGGGTTTGTAGAGCCAACCGTTGTTTATTGGTTGTCTGTTGCGCATAGTAACCTCCTATTTGATTTCAAGGTCTCTCGACTCAAGAATTTCTGAAACGATTTGGTCGTAGAATTTAGCATCGATTTTATAGCGTTTCATATAGATGATGAGTGATACGATGAGTCCAAAAATCGGTATCATGAACATGAGCAATCTGAGTCCGGTCAAAGTGGCGGTGGATTGAACCGCATCAGGTACAAAACCTATGACCTGAAGTCCGATACCCACAATAAATGCACTTACTGCAGAGGAGACTTTTACAATGAAAGTCTGTATTGAAAACACTATGCTTTCACTTCTTATTCCAAGTTTCCATTCACCATATTCAACAGTGTCCGCCAGCATGGCTGTGGTGAGTATATTCATATAACCCAGCCCTGCAAAAATCAGAAATCCGCTGAAGAATAGGATCGGAAGAGAGAATATACCTATTTGGCTCGCACCAAACAATCCCAAATAACCGAAAATTGAAACACCTACGCCAAGACTGAATATATT
>JAIOSU010000030.1 GCA_021107455.1 Clostridiales bacterium
CATTGATGTCTATGTCTACTTGGATGATTTTTGCACTCGAACAGAATTTGTCTGATGCACTTATGACGCGATCACTGAACCGCGCACCAACTGCGAGTATGATATCGGCGTTTGATATGCAGTTATTCGCTTCCACAGAACCATGCATACCGATAAGACCATAAGATAATTGATGACTCTGCGGAAAAGCTCCACTGCCCATAAGAGTGTTGACTACGGGGATGTTTGAGCGAATGGCAAATTCATTTAAAACATCACTGGCGCCCGAAATTCCAATACCCCCACCTGCTAATATCACGGGGTTTTTCGCCTTTTTAAGCGCATCAACCGCAACCTCAATAGCATCTATATCCAAACTCGACGCCATATGCTTATGCTCATTGGTTTCACCTCGATATTCTGCCATTTGAGTCATAATATCTTTAGGAATATCGATCAATACCGGTCCAGGTCGACCTGAACTTGCTATTTCAAATGCCCTCATGAGTGTACTTTCGATTTGACCGACAGTCTTAACCATTTCACAATGTTTGGTTATGGTCAGAGTCATTGCTGTAATATCCACTTCTTGAAACGAATCTCTACCAATCAAAGGTCTACCCACCTGACCAGTGATAATGACAAGAGGCATGGAGTCCATATATGCCGTTGCAATACCGGTAATGGTATTGGTTGCACCAGGTCCCGATGTGACAATGCAAACACCAACTTTCCCTGTAGTCCTGGCATACCCGTCAGCCGCATGAACTGCACCTTGCTCATGACACGTCCTATAGTGTTTCATTGGATACTTCGCGTCGTAGAGCGCATCATATAAAGGAATCACAGCTCCACCGGGAAAACCGAATATGGTTTCAACTTTTTGAGCGTTGAGACACTCTATTACTATCTGCGCACCACTTATTATCATTGTGACTCCTCCTCTGTTTTATTTTCCAAACACAGCTCCTTCTGATGCTGACGAGACAAGTCTCGCATACCTGGCCAAATACCCTTTGACACTGAGCTGTTTCGGTTTGAATGCAAGCAAACGTTTCCTTACTTCTTCATCTGTGAGATGATGATCCAGTGTCCCTTTTGATATATCAATACTGATCTGATCGCCTTCCTCAATAAGGGCGATTGGTCCTCCCTCTTGAGCTTCAGGAGATATATGTCCTATAGCCGCACCTCGCGTCGCACCTGAAAATCTTCCATCGGTAAGGAGTGCGACGTGTTCGTCGAGCCCCATCCCCGCAAGTGTTGAAGTCGGTGTGAGCATCTCTGGCATCCCTGGTCCTCCCTTGGGGCCTTCATACCTGATGACAACCACATCACCCTTATGGATATGACCACTCATTATCGCTTCTACAGCCGTAGCTTCACCATCAAACACGCGTGCAGGTCCAGTATGTCTCATCATGGAATCTGCAACCGCCGATTTCTTAACCACAGCACCTTTTGGAGCGAGTGAACCTCTTAAGACTTGTATACCACCCGAATCACTATAGGGTGCATCAAATGATTTGATGACATGACCATCTGCAGATTTCTTCTTGTGTTTTTTGACACCATCACCCAGTGTGTTTCCTTGTACTGTAGGTGCATCACCATAAAGAAGCCCAGCTTCTTCGAGTTGATACAGTACTGTTTGAAGTCCTCCCACTTTATAAAGGTCCTCCATGTGATGTTGACCGGCAGGACTTAAACGACAAAGGTTTGGAGTGGATCTACTGATTGCATTCACCCATTCAAGATCGAACGGCACATCGGATTCGTGTGCA
This sequence comes from Clostridiales bacterium, assembly GCA_021107455.1. Lineage (GTDB taxonomy): Bacteria > Bacillota > Clostridia > Peptostreptococcales > Acidaminobacteraceae > Fusibacter_D. The sequence continues at coordinate 1,764 of JAIOSU010000030.1, forward strand.
ATCGCTGTGAGATGCAATATGGTGTTGGTGGAACAACCAAGGGCCATGTCCAGCCTTAGTGCATTATGGAAAGCTTCTTTCGTGAACAACCTGGAACTTGTGAAATCATCAGTGACGAGCTCCACTATTCGCATTCCTGTTTGTTTCGCCAGTCTGATCCTTTCAGAGTAAACTGCAGGTATTGTTCCATTTCCAGGTAAGGCAATCCCAATCGCTTCAGTCATGCAGTTCATGGAATTCGCAGTGTACATTCCAGAACACGACCCACAAGACGGACATGCACTTTCTTCATATTCCGACAATGTTTCCATTGACATTTTACCGGCTTTTACAGCTCCGACGGCTTCAAAGACGCTGCTTAGGTCGACTACAGTTCCATTTGTCTCACCTGCAAGCATTGGACCTCCACTGATCAAGATCGTTGGGAGATTAAGTCTCGCAGCCGCCATCAACATGCCTGGAACAATTTTGTCACAGTTTGGCACAAGCACTATTCCATCTAAGCTATGAGCCATCACCATGATTTCTATTGAATCTGCTATTACCTCTCTGCTGGCTAGAGAATACCGCATCCCCTCATGGTTCATGGCTAGACCATCGCATACTCCAATCGTAGGGAATTCCATTGGAGTACCACCGTTAATTCTGATTCCTGCTTTGACTGCATCTGTAATGTTTTTAAGATGGGAATGGCCAGGTACGACTTCACTGAACGCACTGACAACACCGATCAAAGGTTGTGACATCTCTTGATCCGTCAATCCAAGTGCTTTTAGTAGCGATCTGTGGGGGGCGCGTTCTATGCCTTGGGTCAATTTGTGACTACGCATCTAGGCCTCCTGTTTTGGCAGCCAACTCATCATTGATCGGAGTTTCTTACCTACAGCAACCATTGGATGTTCCTTTTCTTGGCGTCTACGCGCATTAAACATCGGTCTATTGGCCATATTTTCAAGTATCCAAGCCTGAGCGAATTCTCCACTTTGAATCTCGGAAAGCACTTTTTTCATTTCGAGCCTTGTCTCATCCGTTATAATTCTCTTTCCAACTTTGTAATCTCCGTATTCCGCAGTGTCACTAACAGAATATCTCATCCGCTCGAACCCACCTTCATATAAAAGATCCACAATCAACTTGAGCTCGTGGAGACATTCGAAGTAAGCCACTTCCTCTTGATATCCAGCATCCACTAAAGTATCAAAACCCGCTTTGATCAGTTCGCTGACACCGCCACAAAGAACAGCCTGTTCACCAAACAAATCCGTCTCTGTCTCTTCTTTGAAAGTCGTTTCGATTATTCCCGCCTTGGCACAACCTATCCCAGCAGCATATGCCATTGCGGATTTTCTGGCATTTCCTGTAGCATCTTGGTATACAGCAAAAAGAGCAGGTACACCATTGCCTTCAGTGTAAAGTCTTCTTACGAGATGTCCCGGACTTTTAGGTGCGACCATGAACACATCCACATCTTCAGGTGGTACGATTTGATTGAAGTGGACATTGAATCCATGTGCAAAGACCAGTGCAGCTCCTTTTTTCATGTTGACCCTTACCACATCGTTGTATACTTTTGCCTGCTTTTCATCTGGCAAAAGCATCATGACAAAGTCAGCTTCTTTGACAGCATCCTCGCTGACTTTCACATCCAGCCCCGCTTTCACAGCACGATCCCAACTCTTTGATCCGTTATATAAACCTACTACGACATCAACACCACTTTCCTTAAGATTAAGTGAGTGTGCATGACCTTGACTTCCATAACCTAATACAGCAACCTTTTTTCCACTGAATACTGATAAATCACATGAATCCTCATAAAACATCTTCGCCATAACTGCCTCCATTAAATTTTATATTTCTTCGACTGTGTGTACATCCACTACTTTTCCTACCGTATTCATCGCAACCGTAAATGTTGGTCCCTCGTCAGCAAGCGTGATGTTCAGCCATGCTCCCGATTTGAATTCATCTGCCTCCATTAGGATCTTTCTCATGCTGTAACCTTTTCGCTTTAAAAGTGCTGTTACCCGCATCATGACCTCTGGTTCATTTTCGATATAAGCTCTCAGTGTTCTTTCCATTTTTCCTCCCAATTCCAATATTTTCTGTTTTTTGAACACAAAAAACCCCTCGACAAAATATTATTTGTCGAGGGGCGAGTATATTGATCCCGCGGTACCACCCTGCATTCCAGCGTCAGCTGCTAACCAGATCGTTCGATTGAAGCTCCAATCGAATTAATCCTGACCATGTAACGTAAGTCAGCCCGGCGCAGTTTACTCGGAATCCCTTTAAACTTTGCTGCTCATGAGTGATTATTAAATATCCCCTTCATGCTACTTTCCACCAACCAGTAGCTCTCTGCAATGAATGTCCAGATATGTTTCTCTCAATCGACGCATTTGAAATCTATTAAAATTCATATTACACGTTAGTTAAGCACGTGTCAACATATTTATTAAATAATTGTCATCCTTTATAAGCCTTCTCAATTTCAGCAATATCCAGTTTTTTCATTTCCAGAAATGCCTTTGTGACTCTGTTGATTACCTCAGGGTCCTTATCATCCATCATGTCATTCAAGACAGTTGGTGAGATTTGCCATGATACGCCATACTTGTCTTTGATCCA
>JAIOSU010000314.1 GCA_021107455.1 Clostridiales bacterium
CCGAACCTTACACCGACGCCATAAAAGATACAGCAGATCATTATATTGAGGATTTTATGGTGTTTGAGCCAATTTTTTAAGTCTTGGATAAATTTTAATTTCTTCATCAAGCAAAAGCTTGATGAAGTTTTCTTTTTCCAGGGGATGTGAATAATAGTAACCCTGGACATAATTTATATCACCTGAGCTTAGAACACCTGTCTGTTCGAGGGATTCAATGTTTTTGACGATGATCTGAATATCCAGAGTCTTGATGATTTCAAGCAGTGGAGACACAATGGCCTTACTTTCAGAAAACATCAACCGGTCAATTTTTATGAAATCAACTGACATTTTTTTCAAATGATTGAGTGAAATGAATTCTGCACCAAAGTCATCTACAATCAATCGGAACCCCATCGTTTTAAGGAGATCAAGTTGGTTAAAAACACTTTCATAGTTGGATTCGATCGCAGTCTCAGTGATTTCAAGACAAATGGAGGACGGATCCGCTTTCGTCTCATTCAGAACGGACTGGATTTCATCAATCAAATGAGGATTGGAAAGATCGTTCATGGACAAATTGAAAGTAGTCAATATGAGGTTTTCCGATGAAGAAAGAGTGTTGCTCATATCACAAACTGTCTTAAAGACCGTTATATTGAGAGTTGATGTCATCCCAAGTTCTTTAGCAAGCTGCAACATCTTTTGAGGTGGTAGATAACCAGTGGATCCTTCGAGGTAAATCGTAGTTTCAACAAGTGCGATTTTTCCTGATACTCTGTTGAATATAGGCTGATATTTGAAACTCAGAGCATTTCCAGTGAGTGCATTATATAGTTCTTGCTTCAGACTCGCGCGATCATCACTTTCCGAATCTTTATCCTCTCTAAAAAACGCATATCCGTTTTCACCGGTGCTTTTGACTTGATACATCGCCATGTCTGCGCTACCAATGATTTCATCAAATGAATTACCATGGAGGGGAATAAGTGCTATACCCATACTGAATTTGAGAATAAAGTCACTGTTTTGGACGGATAGAGGTTTTTTGAAGTCATCGACTAATTTTTTTGCAAGGAATTCGACCGAGTCCACATCGACCACGGAATCAAGTATGGCGACGAATTCATCGCTGCCAAAGCGATAGACTTTTCCGTACTCTTCGAGCGATTTGTTGAGATGTGCAGCGATGATGAACAAGAGTTCATCTCCAAGATTATGACCATAATGATCATTGATTTGTTTGAAATTATCAAAATCAATGAAAAATACCGCACCTTGGATCAAACTCATAGAGTGAGTGTTCAGCAATTGCTCAAGATCGATTTTGAGAGAAAGTCGATTAGGCAGCTTTGTCAGATCATCAAAATAAGCATAATGCTCTATCTTTTCTTGATTGGATAAAAGCAATGACTGCTGTTCCTCAAGTCTACTGGATGCATTCTTGAGATTCCTATTTTCGATCAATAGAGATTCTTCAGATTGAATGCGCTGCAAATAAAGAGAGTTGAGCTCTTCAAGTTGAACTTTCATCTGTTTTTCGGTTTTTTTATTTTGCCGTATGTAATAAAACAAAAAAATAAGCACAATAACAAGTGCACTGGATAGTACTTCCAGAATGATATTAATATCCATAAACCCCGTACCCCAATCTTAATTCGCCAGTATAGTAGTTGTAAACCTATCATTAAGATTACCCGAAACAGATGAAATCAATCAGTGGATTTGATATAATGATATGCACTTAAGATAATAGAAAGAGGTTTACCGTGAAAAAAGGAGAATTATTAGAATTTACGATTGATTATAACAAGTATCCAAACGTTGGCGTGGGCTCAATTGATGGAAAACGCATATATGTGAAGAACGCCATAGAAGGACAAAAAATCAGTGCGCGTTACCAGAAATCCAAGGGTGGACGTTATGAGGCGAAGCTTCTTGAAGTGATTGAAAGAAGTCCTGTTGAGAAAGATTCGTTCTGTGAACATTTCAATGAGTGTGGCGGTTGTATGCTTCAAACATTTGATTATGATGGACAAAAAAACTTAAAGCTCAAGATGGTCCAAAACCTTTTTGAGGAAGCGGGATTTGATGTGCCACTTACTGAAGTGATCTCAAGCCCTGAGGCTTTTGAGTATAGGAACAAAATGGAGTTTTCGTTTGGGGACGCCTATAAAGGGGGTCCATTGACTCTTGGTATGCACAAAAAAGGACGACACAACGATGTGGTCACAGTGGACCATTGTCATTTGGCGGATGAGGATTATAGAACCATTTTGAGAGGGTTGCTTGATTATTTCGTCAAAATTGACGCACCAAAATACAATAAGCACATTCATGAAGGGTTTCTAAAGCATCTGGTGGTCCGTAAGGGTAAAACCACTGGTGAAATCATGGTCGCTCTTTCTGCGTCGACCCAAGTCCCTTTTGATGGCAAGGCGTTCGTGGATGTCCTCAAGAACATGCCTCTAAAAGGAACGCTCGAAAGCATTTTGTATGTTAAAAATGACGGCCTCGGGGATGTGGTTTCCGGAGAAATCGAAGTGTTATATGGAAGAGACTATATTCTTGATAGTGTCATGAGACTGAACTTTAAGATCAATCTTTATTCTTTCTTCCAGACCAACACACTTGGTGCCAATCTTCTTTATGAAACTGCAATTCAAATGATTCCGGATTTGGACGGCAAAGTTTGTTTCGATCTTTTCAGTGGAACTGGAACCATAGGACAAATCATGGCTCAAAAGGCAAAGAAAGTCATCGGTATTGAAATCGTAAAAGATGCTGTCGATGCAGCAAAAGAAAATGCGGCAATGAACGGCATCGACAACTGTACATTCTTATGTGGTGATGTATTTGATGTGCTCGCAGGAGTTGAGGACAAACCCGATGTCATTGTAGTGGATCCACCCAGAAATGGCATAGGTGAAAAGACTGTTGTTAAGGTTACATCGTATAATATCCCTGAAATTGTGTATGTGTCATGTAATCCTAAAACGTTGATGGAAGATTTGTCAATTTTCAAGAAACAAGGTTATGATGTTACAAAGATGGTGCTTGTGGATATGTTTCCTTGGACGGGACACGTTGAGGTAGTGTGCCGGTTAACGAAATAGTTTAAACAATTTGCTTATAAAAACAAATTTTGACACAAAAGATTATGTGTTGGGGGTTTATTTTTTAAATTTTTATGTACTAACTATAATTTTCAATTAATTTATGTCATTGAATGTAATAATTCAGAAAATTTAGAAAAAGCATTGAATTTATTGTAATCATATGTTATATTATGGATAGTTTCGCATGGAAACAAAAAAGTGGCGATGGATCCATACATAATTAATCTTAATGAAGCTCTCACGAAATTGATTAATACCTACAATACAATTTCAAAAATACCTAGAAGCTATGGTACTAATATTGAGATCTATTCTTCAGATATGCATATGTTAGAAATGCTTGGAAGGCATTCTGATGTTAGAATAGTTGAAATCGCAGATATGACTGGTTTAACTAAAGGAACTATTTCAAAAACAATTAAGAGATTGTTCAATAAAAAACTTATTGTTCGATACCAAGTAGAAGGCAATAAAAAAGATGTTTATAATAATTTAACCAAACTTGGTTGTGAAGTTTTTAATGGTCATGATCGATATCATGAAGAACGTAATGCAGTAGTTCATGATTTATTAAAGAAAGTTACAGATGAACAACGAGAATTTCTTATGAATTTCTTAGAGTCTTACACCACTATTATTGATGGCTATAAAGACGGTAAGTAGTTCTTCTTTTTTTAAAGTATAGTTTCACTATGAAACTATAATGTTGTTAATTAAATAATCCAGTACTGAAAGGATGAAATCATGAAAACTTTCACACTTAAAATAAACGAAATGATAATTAAACTTGTGAACGTCTATGATGAAGTAAGAAGAATTCCTAATGACTATGAATGTGGTGTGAAAATGCATGCTTCGGATATTCACATAATTGAAATGATGGGAAACTATCCTGATGCTAACACTACTCGTTTAGCAGAAATACTAGGCGTTACAAAAGGGTTAGTATCAAGAGTTTCAAGTAACCTAGAAAAGAAGGGATTGGTGAGAAAGTATCAATATAAATATAATAAAAAGGAAATATACTATGAATTAACAGATCTTGGCAAGATAGCCTATTTAGGGCACATAAAGTATCATGATAATAATCATAGGCAGATTTTTGATCGTTTTGAAAAATATAGTGATGAAGATAAAATTGTTATTTGCAATTTTTTAGCAGAGTACATCGATTATCTAGAGCAAAATATTAAGGACTTAAGTAACAGTGAAAAGTAGATGATTTCTATTCGCGTTATTGTTTACAGTGTAAACAATAACGCGAATAAATTTTATAAAAATGATATCAGGGGGTAGCCATGAGAGGATTTATTGTAAGAAGATTATTATTACTTTTACCAACTATACTAGCCATAATATTTATTGTTTTTTTCGTTACCTCTTTAACACCAGGTTCACCAGGTAGAATTATTCTTGGACCCAATGCGGAGCAAGTCAATGTAGATGCTATAAATCATGAATTAGGGTTTGACAAACCATTTTATGCAAGATATGTCGATTATGTTATAAATGTTTTTAAAGGTGATCTAGGAAAAACATACTTCACAAATAAGCCAGTTATAGATGAAATAATTTCGCGATTTCCTGTAACGTTTAATTTAGCAGTCTATTCATTGTTTTTTTCATGCATAATTGGTATTCCACTCGGCGTATTTTCAGCAGTTAAACAGTATTCGATAATTGATTATCTTGGTACGACTTTAGCAATTTTGTTAGCCGTAGTTCCAACGTTTTGGTTTGCGCTCGTTCTAATTCTATTTTTTAGCTTGGAACTAAAAATGCTACCATCAAGTGGGGCAAGTTCATCTCTCCACTATGTGATGCCTGTTATTGTCACGGCTTTACCTGCTATAGCAAGTATTTTACGTATGACAAGAACTACTATGCTAGAAACCATAAGATCCGATTATGTACGTACAGCTAGGGCTAAAGGCATCAATGAGAACAAGGTTGTTTGGTATCACGCTTTCAAGAATGCACTTTTACCTGTAGTAACCATTATTGGGATGAATTTTGGATTTACTATTGGTGGAACTGTAATTACAGAATCCATATTCTCTTTACCTGGGTTAGGTTTGCTAACAATTAATTCGATTAGAAATAAAGATATACCTCAAGTTATGGGAATCGTGCTATTTTTTTCTTTGCTTTTCTTATTAATTATGCTCTTAATAGACATCCTCTATGCCTATCTTGATCCTAGAATCAAAGCAACTTATGATGCCAAAGAGGAAACTGCGATCAGAAAGGGCACCTTCTTCAAAAGATCAATCAGAAGAATAAAAAGGCTGGTGTGATACATGATAAAAAAACTAAATGTCATAAAAATAGAGAAGAAAATCAAAAAAAAACAAAATCCAACGAAAGAAGTTTTCATGAGATTATTAAGAAATAAGTCTGCTATGGTTGGAATTGTTCTTTTTACTATAATAACCATGATGTCATTATTTGCGCCATTGATGGTAGATTACTATGAGGATTGTATTGAACAAAATCTTGTGGATAGATTTTTACCTCCTTCTCCCGAACACTGGTTTGGGACTGATGCCTTTGGGCGGGATATTTTTGCTAGAATTCTTTATGGTGGTAGAATATCTATTACATTAGGTATGGTATCCACTGGAATTTCTATGGTAATTGGTGGTACTCTAGGCGTTATAGCAGGATACTATGGAAAGAAACCGGATGAAATAATCATGAGAATTATGGATAGTATTATGGCCATACCGGGAATTATTTTTGCATTAGCGATAGTAGCAGCACTTGGTCCTGAAATTAAGAACTTAATAATAGCAGTTTTAGTAATGCAGATACCATCATTTGCTAGAATTACAAAGTCGGCTGTTATAGGGGTGGCTAATGCGGAGTATATAGAAGCTGCAAAAACATATGCGGCAAGCCCGTTTAGGATTATCTTAAGATATGTTTTACCTAATTCACTAGGACCAGTTATTGTTCATGCGTCTATGTCTGTGGCGACTATGATTATGGCCATGGCAGGATTAAGCTTTATTGGGATGGGTGTTCAACCGCCTACTCCTGAGTGGGGGTTAATGCTTTCTGAAGCAAAAGAATATATAAGGTATATGCCTGGGATGATGTATTATCCTGGAGCAGCTATAATTATAACTGCTTTATCGCTCAACCTATTTGGTGATGGTTTACGAGACGCACTTGACCCGAAACTAAAAGATTAGAGGTGTTAAATGTCCAATTTATTAGAAATAAAGGATCTACATGTAGTTTATAAAACTCGAGAAGAACATGTTTTTGCTCTTAATGGTATTCATTTAGAACTTCAGAAGGGTGAGACATTAGGCATTGTTGGTGAGACTGGTGCAGGAAAAACGACGATTGCCCTCGCCGTTATGCAGTTATTAGCAAGAACTGCAGTTATAACAAGTGGTAGCATTCAGTATGATAGTCAAGAGCTAATTGGTGCTTCACAAAGAGAACTGCAAAAAGTGAGAGGTAGAAAAATCGCTATGATTTTTCAAGATCCGATGACAAGTTTAAATCCCACAATGACTGTAGGAGCACAAGTTGAAGAAATGGTTAGAGCACATGACCTAGAAAACTTATCAGATCTTGAAATCGATAAAAAAGTAAGAAAAATTTTCAAAGCAGTTGAAATTCATCATAGAAGAAGAAAAGAGTTTCCACATAATTTTTCAGGAGGTATGAAGCAACGTGTTGTTATAGCCATGGCACTAGCTTGCAGTCCAGAACTAATTATTGCGGATGAACCTACAACCGCACTTGACGTAACGGTTCAATCACAAGTGCTAAGGTTGATGAATGACTTAAAAGTTAAGTTAAACACTTCAATGATTATGATTACACATGACCTTGGAATCGTTGCTAAATCATGCGATCGAGTGGCTATAATGTACGCAGGGGAAATTGTGGAAACAGGCAAATTAGAAGAAGTATTCGACAAGTCTTTGGCACATCACCCGTACACAACTGGCTTATTTAAAGCTATCCCAGATTTATACTCAAAATGTGATCGTTTAGTTCCTATACAAGGTGTAGCAAGTGATCCTACCGATCTACCTGACGGATGTAATTTTTCACTAAGATGCAATCAATGTATGGATATCTGTAGAGAAGTTGATCCGATTGTAAATTCTTACGGTAATTTAAAGATTAAGTGTCATTATTTAGAGCAAGAATACAAGGGGGGGAACTGCGATGAGCAAAGTACTAATAGAAACAAAAAAACTTAAAAAGTACTTCAAAACGCCGTATGGGAAACTTCATGCAGTAGACGGAATTGATTTAATCATCAAGGAAGGTACAACTTTAGGCATAGTAGGAGAATCTGGATGTGGTAAATCTACATTGGCGAGAACGATTATTAGACTTTATAAACCTACTGATGGACAAATAATATTTGATGGAAAAGATATTAGTAAGCTAAGTGAACCCCAATTAAAAGAAACTCGAAAAGACATGCAAATGATTTTTCAAGATCCCTATTCATCCATTAATCCTAGAATGAGCGTATCTCAATTGATTGCTGAACCAATAATAATCAACAATATCGTTCAGGGGAAAAATAATATCAACCAAAAAGTAAGTCAGTTGATGGAAACCGTTGGATTAGCATCACGTTTGAAAAATGCATATCCTCATGAATTAGATGGTGGAAGACGGCAAAGAATAGGTGTTGCACGCGCACTTGCTGTAAATCCGAAGTTTATAATATGTGATGAGCCTGTATCTGCACTTGATGTTTCAATACAAGCGCAAATTCTTAACTTGTTAATGGATTTGCAAAAACAGTTCAACTTAACTTATATGTTTATAACGCATGATATGTCAGTTGTAAAACATATCTCTGATGAAATTATGGTGATGCATTTAGGTGAATGCGTAGAAATGGCTAAAACTGAAAAAATATTTATAAAACCAATTCACCCTTATTCACAGGCTCTACTGAGTTCTATTCCCGTTGCTGATTTAAAAATGAAAGATAAACCTGAAATAGTTCTTATGGGAGAAATTACTTCACCCATTGAGCCGATGCCAGGTTGTCGCTTTCGATCACGTTGCCAAATTGGATTTGCTTGTCCGGGACTAGATGATAACAAACTATTTGAAGTTGAGTCTAATCATTTTGTTTCCTGTCGAAATCGGGTGTTTAACCATTATAACATATCGAAGAAGAGACAAAAAACCATTGTTATAAGAAGTGCCATTATTAACGGAGCAGTATCAAATATTGTGATTGAAGGGGGGAAAGTTAGACTAATTGTTAATCAAGAAACAGAGTTTTCAAAAGATTTAAGTATGTTTGAGTACGAAGGTAGAAGTGTTAAGTATGGTGAATTAGACGAACTTGGTAGAGTTTTAGAACACACTGTAAAATCAGAAATTTGTCTCAATGAGGAAGCAAATCTACTGGTGTATCAGCAAAATTTATTAGAAGGTGTTTTTATAAAAGGGCAGTGGTTTAATAGTGAACAAATTCAATATAAATCGGCTATTGAAGAACAAAAGAAAGAGTTTAAGACGAGTCAGTATTATTGATAATTCCTAGAACTTAAATAACGAGGAGGGCAACATGAGTACAATTAAAAAGGTGATAGCATTAATCCTTTGTTTGAGTATGCTTTTAATGATGACAGCTTGTAATAAAGCAGAAGTGAATAACACTGAATCCAGTGAGAACACACCAAAACGTGATGACGTTATCGTAGCGATTATGGCACCCCCAGCAAATCTTGATACGAATATGTACCAAGCAACTTCAGACTATTTTGTAAGTCCTGCCATTTTTGATTATCTTTTTAGATATGATAGTTTGGGCAATATTTTCCCATCTATGGCGGAAAAAGTAGAATACGCTGCCGATGGGATGAGTATCACTGTGACGATTAAGAAAGGTATTAAGTTCCATGATGGCACTGATGTTACCGCGGATGATGTCGTCTTTAGCTATAATAGATATGCAGCCACATCTGCAGGTCAAGGTTTTATGGCTTATGTGTCTACAACACTGGATAAGGTGGATGACTTTACAGTAAAGCTTACCAAAAATTATCCTGCAGCTAAAGCAGAGGACTGCTTGGCATTTGTACCAATAGTACCTAAAGCAGTAGTTGAAAAAGATGCAGAAGCATTTGACAAAGCACCAATAGGCTGCGGGCCTTATAAATTCATAAGTTATGAAAACAACGAACTCATTACGCTTGAAGCCTTTGATGACTATTTTACAGGAAAACCAGCAATCAAGACACTTAAAGCTAAAGTTATTTCTGATCCAAGTACAGCCGCCATTGCTTTAGAAGCTGGAGAAATCGACGTATTATATAATGTGAGTTCATTAGATCTCGCTAATTTAGAAAGTACAGGTGATTTCTACGTAGATAAAGCACCAAACACTTCTGTGACGTTTGTAGAATTCAAGAACGGCGAAAACATGAATAACGTAAAAATTCGAGAAGCTTTATTTCATGCAATAAATCCTCAAGATGCGTTTATTGCAGGTGCAGAAGGTGATGGAATACTTGCAACAGATTTGTTTTCACCATTTACCATGGGTAAATTAGCTGGACTTGTCACATATGAAAACACTTTTGATTTGGAATTGGCTAAGCAATTGCTTGCAGAATCAGGTTTTGATATAACATCAAAACTAAAATTAACGACTTCCAATTTTTTCATGTCTGGTCCTAAAACAATTCAATCTGTGGCTAATAATTTAAAGGCAATAGGGATAGAGACAGAAATTGAGATTTTAGATTTTAATACCTACGCTGAAAGATATATGACCGGTGATTTCGAAATCTTAGTAGGAGAAACGGGAGGAGCTTTGTTTAATGCGCCTGTTTTACTGAATTTCTATACAACCACAGGAGACTTTTTAGGTATGAATAATCCTACGGTGAAATCACCTGAGTTTGATGCACTCGTAAATGCGGCGACATTTGCAATAACAGATGAAGATATTAAAGCCACTGGAAAATCCATGTTAGAAGCATTTAGGGATAAATATTTAATGTTACCTCTCTTTATTCAAAACTCTAATGTTGTGTTTAATTCTAATTTGATGGGTGTGAAAGCAAATGTGATTTGGAAGGCCAATCCACAGGAGTGGTCTTACTAAAAATAAAGTTGAAGTGTATGGCGTCTGTAAGCCATACACTTCTTATTAAAGGAGCAGTGTATGAAAGTAGTATTGAAAAACTGCAATGTAATTCCGATTAATCAGATTGAACCTTTAGAAAATATGGATATTCATATTCTAGGTTCGATAATTACCAACATAACAAAGACAGGTATTTTACCTTATGATGAGGCATATGTGATAGATTGCACCCAACGATTTGTAATGCCAGGGTTAATTGATGCCCATTATCACCTTTATCATGGAGATGAAAAGACATTAAGCTTAAATGTTGCTTGTGGCATTACATCCCTTCGAAATATGTGGGGAAATCAGCAAGTATCAATTGATGTTCCTGAAATTGACTCTTATAAAATGAAAAAAGATATTGAATCGAAAAAATTGCTTGGTCCTACTTTGATTAATACCAGTAGAATATGCGATGGAGAATATCCTGTTATATCTACAAATCGACCACTGGGAAGTTTAGGTTCGCTCGAACAATTTATGAAAGAAGCAATTGCAGAAGGTGCAGATCAAATTAAAGTTTACGAAATGCTTGATAAAGATTTATTCGATTTATTGGTGGAACTCGCAAATGAAAGAGAATTGAAAATAGTAGGACATATACCACAAATGGTAAATAAAAAGATGTTTATGAACAAAACATTTTCCTTAGAACACACTTCAAGTTTGGAACTTAAGGATATAGATTATTTAGCAAGCACTAATATACTGTGGGTGCCCACTTTGATTGTTGAGAATGCAATCATTGAGTTAGCAGATGGAAAAGAACGTAATTTGATTGTTGAAGAATACTTAAAATATGTTCCTCAGGCAACTAAAAACCTTTGGTCTGACATCTCAGCTAAACTAAATGGTATTAGTGCTACTTCTGAGAATCCAATGAATGTTCATGTAGACAAATGTCGAGGTAACATGGAAAAAGTGAAACATTATTATGAGCTAGGAAAAGAAGTAGCAACGGGTACCGATTATGCAAATCCATACTGCTATCCTGGATTTGGTATTCATATGGAGTTAAAACTCATTGAAGCGTGTGGTGCGACGAAATATCAAGCATTAAAAGCAGCGACCATCAATGCTGCAAAAGTCCTTGAGTTAGAAGATCGAAAAGGGACTATTGAAATTGGTAAAGATGCTGATTTAATAATCTTGACGCGAAATCCTCTAGAAAACTTAGAACATACATTGACTATTGAAACAGTTATTTTGATGGGGGCAGTTTACAACAGAAACAGACTTGACGAAATTCTGCTTAAATGTATAGAAAGTTAAGGTGAATCCATGAGAACTTTATTTAAAAATGCGAATGTTATCACTGTAGTAGACGAGAATATATGCAGAAATACAGATATACTGATTGAAGATATGAAGATCATTAAAATTAATAGAAATATTGATGATAAGGTAGATCAAGTTATTAATTGTGAGGGATTATATGCTATTCCAGGTTTAATAGAAAGTCATATGCATATAATGTATGGCGATTCAGACTCAATCTACGGAGAGGAATCTATCTACAAGGCATATGTGGCTTATGGTGTAACCTCTATGAGAAATATGTCTGGTAATATGCAATATAGTCCTGGTGATGTAATAATTGATACGTTTAGACTCAAGCAAGCAATTGAAGCGGGTGACTTGATTGCACCATCACTAGTTAATACAAGCAATATTTTTGATGGAGATGACCCTTATCAAAAGACTTCAAAAATAGCATCAACGATTGCCAATGCCAAATATGCACTTGAAGAAGCATTACGTGACGGCGCTGATCAAATCAAGGTGTATGAGCATTTACCAGCAGAAGTATTTGATTATATCTGTGATTGGGGTAAAGCAAATGGTGTTAAGATTGTGGGTCATATACCTAAGCCTGTTGATAAAAAAAAATTTCTAAGTCGTGCATATACCCTTGAACATACACTAAGTTTAAAGGCAGATGAAGTAGATTTGATGTATGAAAGTGACACAATATGGGTTCCAACGATTATTGTAGAGCAAAATTATGATTACTTATTAAATAAGAAACATAAGCGGTTTCTTAACAGTGACAATATGCGTTATATCCTTCCCAACAGGGTAGCCTCTTGGAGTATGCTTGCACCAAGTTTATATCTAATGAAAGATGACCCTGCATTTGTTGACGTAAAAATAAGTCGCGCAATTGAAAAAATTAGGAAAGTATATCAATCTGGAAAAGAAGTTGCTGCAGGGACAGATTATCCAAATCCGTTCATTTATCCAGGCATTTCACTTCACGATGAGTTGATGCTCATAAAAAAAAGTTGCAAAAGTAATTATTTGACATTAAGAGCTGGTACTATAATGGGGGCAAAGGCTTTGGAACTCGAAGATAGAAAAGGGACTCTAGAAGTGGGCAAGGATGCAGATATCGTGTTTCTAAAGAAAAATCCATTAAATAACATTAGAAATGTAAAAACAATTGAGAAGGTAGTTCTCAGGGGCAGGCTTTTTAATCGAAATGATCTTGATCAATTACTTTCTGAGGCAATTGTAAATCTCGAGTTTATTTAAAGTAGTAATAATATGCACATTAGAATGAGGCGATTTATATGAGATGGCTATTGAAAAACGTAGCAATACTATGTTAGGAAACTAATCAAGTCATGGAAGGCTATGACTTGTAAATAGCTGATGGAATTATTGAGAGAATTTCAAAAGGTCTAAGTGAAAGTGATGCAGAAGTACTTGATTGCACAGAAAAATATATCATGACTGGTTTAGTTAATATGTATGCCCATTCTGCGAGTAGTGATATGCTTCCTCTTTACCTAGCAAATGGTGTGACAACTGTACGCAATGTTTGGGTAAATGAAATTATGAGTACTTGGGCTGAAGAAGTAGAACAGGAATTAGAATTGGTCCTTCTATCATCAATACGAGCCAATTGATGGATGGTGTTGTAGCTAGATTTTATGAACATAATGAGCTTGAGTTTATGGTGTATTTTATGGAACCTTCACCTTTTGAGGTGTTAAGGGCTGTCATTGTCAATGGTGCTAAGAGATTTCGAATACACATAAAATTTGCTGTGTTACTAAAGGAGACAAATATTACGACAAAATAAGTCTAAATGAATTAATACAAAAGGCTTAAATATGAATGTTGATGATATTGAATTTGCAATTACAATTTAAATCAATGCACTGGAAAAAAGATAAGGATTATGATTAGGGGGACATTAGCGATGGATTTATTTTGGCGACATGAGTAAACGAAATTATTGCTTTTTCAAGGCGTAAATCTTCAAAATAAGCAGGAAGTAATTATGACTGCCGGTTCTGAGTTTGGTTAATTTAGTGAAATCTTAACTAAGGATGCATATCTCTTTGGTGTTAAGAATGTAGAAATACTATACTTTGATGATGCGATAATCAGTCTCAGATATCAATATGGTGATTCGGATTGTTTTCCGATTTTGAATAAACAAAATACATTAGATTATTGTATTTTATTAAATGAGGCGTTTTCATTGTTTTATGACTGAAATAGAATAGAACAATTCGAAATTGGTTTTAGATGGAGAAGTTTTTTCTGATCAAGCTGCTTATGGAGATGAAACGTTAAAGAAAAGTATTGAGACTATTGAAGGATAAAAAGGGCTTGGAGAAGTTGTATTAGTTACTATTAGTAGCCCTGTACATCAAATAGACATTATATATAAAAACACTTTGTATGATGAAAACAGGAAATGTCACTTGGCAATAGGTGCCGGAACCCCCATCGGAATAGATGGAGAAGATAGGTCTGCGGATGTACATATAAAAAAAGGGTTGAATAGCTCAAGTGTACAAGAAGACTTTATGTTTGGATCTGAAGATCTTAAATGTACTGCTACGACTCGTGAAGATTATAGAATTATCATAATAGAAAACGGAGAAATTATCATTTGATTTTATTTCTGATATAATTTTATTATATAAAGGAGTGCATAAATATGTCATTTAATGAGCGCCATCACGCATATATATCTGCTACGTTTTATCGTTTCTTAAAAGAAATGAATTACCCCAACTATCAACGCGCCTTTAAAAGTGCTGTTCAAAAAATGGCGGAACAAAGGGGTGCCAGAATGGCACAAAGGGCTATAAGAGATGGTTTAGAGGTGTTAGACTATAACGTTTATCGTCATTATGGAGAATGGGATTGGACTTGTGATTTTCTCGATTCAAATAAGGGTGAGAAGATTTTAGAGGTAATTGATTCTGATTTAGACTATGGTTATATTGTTTATAAATGTCCTTGGGCAGATGTTTACCAAGAGCTTGGATTGGCTTTAGATGGTGGCGAGTCTTATTGCTCAGATTTGGATCCATCCATCGTACGTGGATTTAATCCAGCGCTAGAATACAGAACGACACAAACTTTGCAAACATGTGAAACCTGTGTTCAATATCAAGTAAATGGTAATACTAAAAACGGCTTAGATTTGGGTCCTCGAAAGACCTCTAATATGAAAGATTTTGATTATCACTGTGGACATGTTTTCAAAACGTTTTCAGAATATATGACATCAATCTATCAATACAAGGGAGTGCTTTTAAATACGCGCGTGTTAGAATCTTTTTGTGAAAAATTTGGTCAAGAAATGACAGCTGTTTTGATTTCTTATTTAAAAACAGATTTCAATTCAGTTTAGAGAGGAGATTGTCATTAATCAGAAAACACATCAAAAAGTGGTTAGTAAAACGATTAAAACTTTGTTTTCGGATAATCAACTAATCCATATTTAGAAAAGTATGCACTAATGAAAATAACACTTGAAATCATACATGCTATGATAAAACGTTGCATAAAGCTACTGAATTGAAGAAATATGCATAAAAATTTATGTTCAGTTTAGTTGGGCAAACTAAAGTACAGAATCAGACACGATTGTGGCATTAAAAATTAACAGAAGGAATAGACTTGATGCGAAATGAGAACTTGATTTTATAGCCAAACATGTTTATCAACACTTAAGTTTCCATGAGTTATGATAATCAATGGGAAATAAAAATTGAAGCTGTGATTATTGTAACAGAAATAGGTTTTGAAGTACTCAGTAAATCTCCAAAAGAATTGGTAAATATTGATTGATCAAATAGATTAAGTATTATACTTGTATGCAATAAGAGTAAATGGTATAGATTCATCAATAGGCTCATGCATCCATTTTATTTTGTCTGCAACACAATTACCTCACATGCATAAATTCATATTCTGACACGAGAAAGTTTGTGTGGGGGTTGATTTTATTTTTGATAAATGAGTTGTCTGAAAATTTACTTGAAAACTATTTTAAATAGTGTTATGTTATATATATAGTTTCAACACGAAACAAAAGAGGTCGAATAATGGACAAATTCTCAATAGAAATAGATCAATTAATGGTCAAACTAATAAACATGTATGAAAGTCTAGCAAAGGAACCAAGAGATTACGGTATAGATGAAAAATTATTAGCTGCTGATATTCATATGATTGAGTTTGTTGGTTCTAATCCAGATCATAATGTTACCGATTTAACGGAACTATGCGGACTTACAAAAGGGACAATATCCAAGAGACTTTCGAGACTAGAAAGTATGGGCTACTTGAAGTATTATCACAGAGATGATAATAATAAGGAAAAATACTATAGTCTAACTGATAAAGGAGAAATGGCATTTAGAGGACATTATCTGTTTCATGAAGAAAAAAATCGGATTCTAAATGAAGAATTAAGAAAGTATACAAAAGAAGAAAAAGAAGTTATTGTTGATTTCTTGAAGAAGTATAATACGTATCTCAAAACTGTATACAAGTGACTTGAATTTATTCTAATAATTGCCAACATGAAAGAAAGTTGGCAATTATTCTCAATTATTGTTTCAATACGAAACAAAAATAATCATATACAACACCTAAGATTTATTCTGACGTTCTTAGGTGAGATAAATCTAAGGAGGCAAACATGCCATATCAAAATGTAAAACAACTCAGAACTGATGTGCTGATTGTTGGAGGTGGAGGGGCAGGCATAACAGCAGCAATTTCGAGTGCAAAAAATGGAGCAGATGTGCTGATTGCTTCAAAAGGAAAAGTAGGCAATAGTGGAAATACTATTATGATTGGTGGCAGCTATGCGATGGATGGTGAGAGTGCTTATCATGATTATGGGATCAAAGAAGCAGACCCTAAACTGACCAAAAAAGTACTGTTTGATTCAATTATCAATGATGGTTTTCATATCAGTGATCAAAACTTGGTTGAACAATTTGTGGAGGAAAGTCCATGGATTGTCAATGAAGTTAGACTTTGGGCTGAAAAGGCTGGACAAAAATTTAAGTTTGGCAAACCAGCTACGTGGGCTATGTCTGGAAGGGCAATGGGACGTGCTTTATATCAGGGGTTGATCGATTCTGATAATATAGATTTTTTGGAAGATGTTATGGTAGTAGAGCTAATCAAAAAAAATGACACAATCATAGGTGCAATCGCTATCGATATTTATTCAGGTGAGATGATTGAGATTAATTCTAAATCTGTTGTGCTTGGCACGGGTGGTTTTCAACCATTCTCATTAAAAAACACCAATTCGGATATGACTGGGGATGGTATTGCCATGGCATTTAGAGCGGGTGCAAAAGTCGCAGACATGGAGTTCCTTTTGTTTTTACTGACGGCATTGGAACCAAATGAAATTAAAGGTTCAATTATGCCGGTATACTTCACATTCTTCGATTTCAAGTACAAAGTCACAGATAGAGACGGCAATGAAGTTGTTATACCACCGGAACTAAAGGCAATAGAGGGGAAAAGTGAACTGTGTAAGTTAATTGACTTATATTATTATGGAAAAGTAGTTTCAGAAGGTAAAGGAACTGAAAATGATGGCGTTTACTTTGATTTTTCAGACAGTACAGACGAAGAGATAAATAGTATGTTTGAAGGGCTGATGGACTATTATAGCAACTTCTATAAGAAAGGCTACTATCATGCAGATAGTGTTGAAACTTACAGAGATATTATTTTAAAGAATCGCCGAATTAAAGTAAGTATGGGAAATGAATATACTTTAGGTGGAATTGTAATTAACGAAAAGATGGAAACTTCTCTTAAAGGTTTGTATGCGGCTGGTGAATGCACAAGTGGTACATTTGGAGCAAACCGAGTTGCAGATGCTGTTGTTGAGATGATGGTGCAAGGATATAGAGCGGGTGTTACTGCTGCTGAATATGCAAAAGGAGCAACATTTAAAGAAAATCGTGAGATGAGCAAGAAAATAGTAGAAACATATTTAAGCTACTTTGATAATTCTGGTGGCATAAGTGCAGCAATAGCAAATATCGAGTTAGAAAATATTTCGGATAAAGCAATTCATTTTCTTAGAAATGAAAATGATCTGAATAACGCAATCATTGCTTATGAAAAGCTAGAAGAAAAGCTGAAAAGCGTATCATTACATTCAAAGTCAAAGGCATACAACTTTGAGTGGATAAGTGCCATTCAAGCAAAGAATCGATTACAGTGTGCGAAATTGGCTGCTATCATGGCAAAAGAACGAAAAGAAAGCAGGGGGCTTCATCTTAGGTCCGACTTCCCCATGGTTGATAATGAAAGATATCTTATCAGACAAATGGCAGAACTTTTGGAAGGGCAAATTGTAATCACATCAAGGTCACCAATTGTTACATCATATGACCTACCAATAGGTCAGCAGAAGGACTACTTTAGCTATATACTTGAACATGAAATGGGATTAGAAAATTTACTTTACAATGAACAGGGGGAAAGTGTGTGATTTTAAGAATTTTACGTTTTGATTCAGAATTAGATCAAGCATCATACTATCAAGAGTATGATTTGCCAATATCATCAGAAGACAGATTTACCGTGATGGATGCATTGAATTACATCTTCAACAACTTGGATTCATCATTGAGTTTTTTTAGTCATAGTGTATGCAATCATGGTATATGTGGTCGATGTTTGATGATAGTAGATGGAAAGCCATCGTTGGCATGTACTCACATTTTGGGAGGTGAAAAAGTAGTAATTGAGCCGAAAAAAGGGACAGTTATAAGGGATTTGGTTGTTAAGTGATTTATGTTTGATGATAATTAGAGGAGGAAAAAGATGAACTATGTACTTAAAAATGTGAACATTTTACCCATGACAAGTGAGATTGTCATGGAAAATATGAGCGTAGTAATCTCAGATGGTCTTATTCATCAGATTACAGACTCAAATGAAGTTTATTTTGATGACTATCAAATTATTGATTGTAAAAACAAATTTCTTATACCAGGATTGATAGATGCCCATGTTCACTTATATGAAAATGAAGGTCATGAACTTAAATTGTTTCTAGCAAATGGAATTACTACTGTTAGGAATATGTGGGGCAATATGAGTCTTTTCAATAGTAATCCAAGTTTCGATGTACTCAATCTTAAAAGAAAGATTCAAAATAAGGAGCTACTTGGTCCTAGAATCATTAACACGAGCAGGTTATTAAACGATGAGCCATTGCATCAAGCAGGGAGTATCGTATTATCGAATGTTTCTGACGTGGAAAATGTTGTTAAAGGTATTGTTAATGACGGATATGATTTTATCAAAATATATGACAACTTAAAGTTAGAAGTGTTTGATGAAATAATGAAAGTGGCGAAAAAATATAACATTAAGGTTGTTGGTCATAGACCAACAGAAGTTTCATTAGATAGGTTTTTAAACTCAGATATTCATTCAATTGAGCATACGTTTTATTTTGACTACGATTCAGTTGATAATGTTGTTAAGAGCAAGAAATATGTTGTACCTACTTTAGTTACTGAGTGGTACTTTGATAGATTGATGAATGCTGAAAATCAGGATTTTTATGACAAAGAAATGCTTAAGTTTGCAAATAAAAATAATAAAGATGGGTTTTGGTTCGCTTTCATGCCATTATTTAAACAAATTCGAGATGACCAAAACTCAATGTTTTATCAATTCAAATACGAAAATGAAAAGAAAAAAATTGAGAAGCTTGTTCAACTTGGTGGTGAATTAGTAGCAGGAACAGACTATGCGAATGCATTTACTTATGCGGGTTTTTCACTTCACAATGAGCTTGAATTACTCAAAGATTGTGGTGCAAGCAATTATCAAGTTTTAAAAGCAGCCACAATAAATGCAGCGAAATGTCTAGAGTTAGACGAAATAGGTACTATTGAAACGGGTAAACACGCTGATCTTGTACTATTGAACAGCAATCCACTTGATGAAATTATAAATACTCGTGATATTGAAATGGTCATCGCAAATGGGCAGATTTTTGAAAAAGAAAAACTTGAAGAACTGATGGATGAAGTCGTTCGAGCATATGAAAAATTACCAAATACACTTACAGAAGCTGCTGAAAACAGATTGGAAGAAAAGACACATTCAAATTCAAAATTAGATAAGTATGTTGGGGTGTATAAGAACGTACTATTGAAACTGACTTTGGTTGTGGAAAATGATGAGCTGGTCGGAAAAGCTATGGGACAGAAAATA
>JAIOSU010000186.1 GCA_021107455.1 Clostridiales bacterium
GAGTTGGTTTTTTTATGATAGAATACTGTTATATGGACACAATTCAAGGAGCTCACATGAAATCTTTATCATATAGGACCCTTTGGGGCTTTGGTGCCGGCAACTTGGGATTTGGCCTCGTTTCACAGATTATCGCTGCATATTTGGTCTTTTACGCCACAGCGATATTAGGTATGTCAGGTGCTTCAGTAGGTCTATTGGTCAGCATCGGAATCATATGGGATGCCTTTTCAGACCCGATTATGGGCTATTTTTCCGATCACACCAGGTCGGAGCGTTTTGGCAGAAGACATCTTTACTTACTTGTTGGAGGTATTGGTGTTACGATTCTTCATGTATTTCTATGGAATATCTCCATAGAAATGTCAGGAAGTGTCAAATGGTTTCTTATGGTATTTTATGTGCTGTCCATCAAAACATTTATGACGATTTACATCACGCCTTATACAGCTCTGGCTGCAGAGATCAGTGATGATTATACTGACCGAACACGTATTCAAGCTATAAAGACCATATTTTTTCTGATTGGCCTATTTTTGGCTACAGCATTCGGTATGGCCATCTTTTTCAGGGGTACGGTCCTTTATCCAGTCGGACAACTTAATCCTGCCGGTTACCGCAATATGTCTATTTTCGGATCAGTGCTCATGTTTTTTTCAATGGCTTTTGCTTACAGAAGCACCAAGCATTTGATACCAGAGCTCAACGCCCGTTTGCTCTCCAACCCATCGCCATCCTTCAGTTCCTTTTTCAAGGAAATGGGGAATGCTTTTTCAAATCTAGACTTTCGATCGGTGGTATTCGGCTATCTGTTTGCAAATATCGCAAGCGCTTTGATCAGTACATTAGCGCTACATGTTTACACATTCACCTTTTACATGAATAACAACGGAATCGCTCTGATAGTAGGCATTCAACTCATGTCCAGCATCCTCAGCCAGCCCTTTTGGATACGATATTCCGACAAATACGAGAAAAAGAAAGCCGTCCACACCGGCATTCTCATCGCTATAGCAGGTACTTTTTATTTTGTGGCTTGCATCTATTTCAAAACCACAGTCCAGTCCAATGTTTTATGGTTGATTCCATTTGGTGCACTGGTCGGTTTCGGAACGGGTGGACTTTTCACAATGCCTCAAGCCATGATAGCCGACACCGTGGATTCGAATGCGCTCAACACAGGCAAACGCCAGGAAGGTGTATTTTATGGCACATTGACCCTTTGCTACAAATTGTCCCAATCCATCGCCATTTTTCTGCTCGGAATTGCACTGGACTACTTGAGGTTCAATCCAGACCTCCCGGTCCAAAGTGAATTTACGGCAGTTGGTCTTGCTTTACTGCTCTCCATTGGAAGTATAGTGAGTTTCACGTTCGCCTATATAAGCTATAGGCCATACACGCTCACCAGAGATAAGATGCTTGAGATCCATAACCAGATTGATTTGCTGAAAGCCAACATCAAATAGAACAAAGGGGGTCAATAGATGTTCAATCTCAACGCTTTTTTATCCTATGTCATCGTCGTCACCTTCACTCCCGGCCCAAACAACATCATGTCCATGGTCAACTCCGGTAAATTCGGGTTTAAAAAGACATTCAAATTCATGCTTGGTGTCGCTTCAGGGTTTTTCATAATCATGCTGCTTTCCAGTTTCTTTAACCTATTCCTGTTTAAGGCGATGCCACAAATTCAAATTTTCATGAAAATACTCGGTACGGCCTATCTGCTTTACCTTGCATCCAAAATCATGGGCTTCGACCTGATCCACTGGATCATGGGAAAGGAAAAGGAGGCAAGTGGACATGGCGCAGCGGTCATGCGTTCCTTCAAGACCGGAATGCTTTTACAGTTCATCAATCCCAAAGCGATACTTTATGGCATCACCATTGTTGCTAACTTCATTATTCCTTTTTACGACAAAACCTATCAATTGATATTGTTTGCATTGTTTTTATCCTTAACAGCCCTCGCCTCAGTATGCAGCTGGGGATTGTTTGGCAGTTTCTTCAACAAGTTTCTTTCGAAATATGAAAAACCTTTTAACGTTGTCATGGCTCTACTGCTTGTCTATAGCGCTTTGACCATACTCGGCATCGCATAGATTTCACGAAACTGGACGTCGTTGATTAATCAATTCACAAACTGGGTAATTATAGGATAACCAAATAACACCACCCGGAGGTGCCAAGATGAAATCACTTAAACTCGCAGAAAAAAGACGTTCAGTTAGGGAATACAAACATAAAAAATTATCCGAAACAGATCGGCAATATTTGGATCACTTGTTAATTGAAAAACCGTCGCTCGCACACACTTCCAGTTTGGAATTCCATTTCGTCGAGGACGGATATGACATGGCGCCTCTACTCGAAGGTGTTGCAGGCTATTTTGGAATAATGATTGAAGCCCCTCATTATTACGCTGTTCTTTGTGATAAAGAAAGCGTTTGTTGTAAACTCGTCGGTTACGTGGGCGAATGGCTCATTCTCAATGCACTGAAGGAAGACATCGGTACTTGTTGGCTGGAAGTCATCAACAGCGACGAAGTGAAATCGATATTGAACATCGACAGCCCAAAAGAGGTCGCTGCGCTGATCGCAATCGGTTATGGCAAAAAAGAACGACAAATGTCAAACATCTACGCCACAACAGGTAGCGGCAGCTTATCTTCATTGACTGACATGGGTTATCCCAACATCGATCCCCACAATCAAAAAGGTCCAGTAAGTTACCGCAAACCCATCACTGAACTGGTCTATCTCAACGAATGGGGCAACACTCCTGAAATTGAGGAGCTGGAAAGAATGGGTATCCATGAGGCGCTCTTTTACATGAGACTAGCTCCATCATATGGCAACAGGCAACCGTGGCTCTTTATGATCAAAGATAATCAAATCGATTTGATTATCGAAGAAACGGATTTGATCGCGAAAACCGTACAGTGTATAGATGCAGGTATTGCAATGTTCTATTTTGAAGTAGGTCTACATGACGTTGGGATCAAAGGCAGCTGGAATTTATCGAATTTCATGGCAGACTATGAAATTCCCGAAGGATACAGAATCGTAGGAAGATATGAATATTA
>JAIOSU010000139.1 GCA_021107455.1 Clostridiales bacterium
AATATTAATTTGAGATAATAAAATTGACATTTCAAATGGGTTGTTATATATTTATCATATTCTTTAATCACGATAAATGAGTATTATATTATGGTTGGGTATACTAGGATGAATATTGTAGAAATTTATATTATCAAGGAACATGAGGAGAACTAATGAGTAAAAAACCAAGTAAAAGTATCGCGAAAAATATTATTATAAGAATTTGTGCCATTGTAATAATTGTTTCTCTATCAGTCGGAGGGATTTCAATATTTATGAGTCGTAATGCGATGATTAAGCAAGTTGAAATCGCACTTAGTGATACAACTCATTTGGGCGCTGAGAAAATTGAAATTGCTGTTGATGATCGACTTCAAATATTAGAAGAGATTGCAAGTAGAGAACGAGTTAAGACTATGGTTATAAAAACTCAGAGACAAGCCTTAAAAGACGATATAGAGCGACTTGGCTATTTGGACATGGCTATTATAACTTTGGATGGAACCGCAACTTATATTATTGGCGAAAATACAGCTGATTTATCAGAACGTGATTATGTTAAAAAAGCATTAAATGGTACATCTAATGTTTCAGATGTCTTGATCAGTAAAGTCACAAATTCTGCTGTGCTCATGTATGCGGTGCCAATTATGGATCGTGGTAAAGTTATTGGTGCTTTGATTGCAAGAAGAGATGGTAACGCTCTCTTTGAGATTACTGACGAAATGGGTTATGGGGAAACAGGATATGCTTACATCATCAATGATAAGGGTGTAACGGTTGCTCACCCAAATCGAGATTTGGTAATGGATCAATTCCAACCGATTGAAGCAGCGAAAACAGATTCTGTCTTTGAACCAGTTTCAAAAGTCTTCCAAAATGTGCTTTCAACAGAAACAGGAATTGGAGACTATCATTACAAAGGTCAAAATCTTTATTATGCCTTTGCGCCAATACTAGGCACCAACTGGTATCTGGTGAATACAGCAGAACAAAATGAGGTACTTCAAAGTGTCAATAATTTGATTGTGATATTGATTGTTGTTATTGTGGTTGCCGTTTTGATTTCAGTAGGAGCTTCATTGATTATTGGAAGATCAATCGCATCTCCAATTCTCAATCTAACCAAAATAGTTGAAAAGCAAGCGGAGCTCGATTTTACACCTGCAAGTGATGATTTGGTGAAAAGTGTGGTGAAACGAAATGATGAAATTGCATTAATGGCAGAGTCGCTTGTAAAAATGTCCATGAATGTCAGAAATCTGATTATAAGTGTCTCAGAGACTTCTGAACAGGTTTCTGCAACATCAGAGGAGTTGACTGCCACATCAGAACAAGCATCGACCGCCTCGCATGAAGTTGCTGATGCTATAAACGAAATCGCTAAAGGCGCATCGGATCAAGCTAGTAATTCAATGGAAGCATCGGTCGCACTAGGCGATTTGGACTCGGAAATCCAAAGCAACAACAAAAGAACACAAAATCTTTCGTCCGATTTTAGGGACATAAATAATTTGATCCAAAAAGGTTTAGAAACCATTGAAATGTTAAAAAGCAAAACAAAAGATAACAGTGATGCAGCAGGCGTTGTTTTTAAAAGCATTCTAAAGACTAACGAAAGTTCTGTCAAAATCGGTGAAGCCAGCAATCTGATTTCAAATATTTCCAATCAGACCAACTTGCTTGCACTGAACGCTTCAATTGAAGCCGCACGTGCAGGAGAACATGGAAGAGGGTTTGCTGTAGTGGCTGAAGAGATCAGAAAACTTGCTGAAGAATCTCAGAAATCATCCACGATGATTACTGAAATGGTGAATGGATTGGTTACAGACGCTGAAACTGCAGTGAATAAAATGAAAGAAGCTGGAGAGATTGTTGCTTCGCAGGAGAAAAGTGTATTTACAACACAAGATGTTTTTGTTGAAATTTCGAGTGCAATTGGGAATTCTAGCAAACTTGTTGTTGAAATTGATGGTTCAAGTGGAAAAATGACTCAAACTAATATTGAAATAGTTGACCGTATTAATAATCTGTCTGCAATTGCTGAAGAAAATGCAGCAGGTACACAGGAAGCGTCAGCAGCGGTTGAAGAACAGTCTGCGTCAGCTACTGAAATTGCGAATGCCAGTGAAGAATTATCTGAGATGGCAGTTAAACTGCAACAATTGATTAAATCATTCAAAGTATAATCATTATTCTTATATGTTAAATGAGGTCTAATCCAAACTGGTGAGAATGGGGACAGGTCCAAACAAGTGAGAATGGGGACGGGTCTGAATTGGTACCTAGCATCGCTAGGTACCAATTTGGACCTGTCCCCATTTGTTTTCACCAGTTTGGACCTGTCCCCATTTGTAGTCCCCATTTAGATTGTTATGTCATAAAAAATGTAATATAATTAAAAGAAATGGAGGTGCTGGCATGAAGTTCACAGATGTTGCAATTGGCGATGCGATTAAAGTCAACATGAAGTCGATTGCTATTGATTCCTATAATTTACAAGTTCAAAAAATGCCTGAATTGAATGAAAGAGCCACACCGATATTTGTTGAAAAAAGCATTCGGGATACGGAGTACACGTTGCTTTATCTTTCTGATGCCATAAGAGTATCGAGTCCGAAGTTGTTTGCGGATTATGTGCTTTGGTTTGTGGATGTGATGAAGAATATTCCGATTCCTATCAAGTATCTTGTTGTGAATTTGGAGTGCATTTCCGAGACTATAAAAAAATATTTTGATATACGTGAAGTGGAGATTATTAGGTCGTACATAAAAAATGGACTGGATTTGATTGAAAGCAGTGATGATCAGAAAAATGAGGCGAGTGAATTTGATCACCCGTTAAAGAAGTATAGAAGTGAATATATCCGTTATTTGCTGAATGCCGAACGCCACAAGGCAAATGCTTTGGTTCAGGAACTTGTTAGAATGGATTACTCTGTTCAGGATATCTATTTGGAGATTTTCCATGAGAGCCAGTATGAAATTGGTAGGCTTTGGCAGGCCAATAAGATTACTATTGCGGAGGAACATTATTGTACCGCATCAACGCAGCTGATCATGGGGCAGCTCTATCCGCTTATTTTTGCGACCCCAAAAAACGACCTGGTTTTTGTGGGTGCGTGCGTTGGGGGGGAATTACATGAACTCGGTGTACGGATGGTCTCCGATTTTATGGAACTAGCCGGTTGGAACACATATTATCTGGGTGCGAATATGCCCGTAAAGAGTGTCGTGGAGACCCTTATCAAAGAAAAAGCAAATGTATTCGGACTATCTGTCACGATGTCGTTTCATATAAAAGAGGCTGTCGATTTGATTAAAGCCATTAAGGCAGAACCTTTGTGTGCGGGCGTGAAAATTGTAGTCGGTGGGTATCCTTTTATTGTTGATGATCAGCTTTGGAGGACGATCGGTGCCGACGGGTTTGCGAGAAATGCGAAGGAAGCCGTTGAGATTTCAGAGAAACTTGTGGAAGCAGGAGGCGCTTTATGACCATGAAAAAGGACATTTATGAAATCGTGGTGATTCTTGATGCCTTGGGTGTGGTTGAGGAGATCACGTTTCCTAAGGAGGATGTCTCGATGTATTTCGGCGTCGGGCTGAGTTTTTCATATCATGTGCATCCGGACAGTTTCTCGAAGGCGCTTTCGTTTATGCTGGAGCTGAACAATCACAAGATTGCGTCCAATCATGAGATTAATTTTATGATAGATGGAAAGGTGAAAACTCTTTTTCTGTCGGGGTTTGCAAAAGATGACCATTTTACGATTATTACGACTCTTCGCAAGGATGATTTAAGTAATCTCAACGAGGATTTGATGAAGATCAATAATGAGCAGATCAATAATTTTCGGCTGATGCTGAAGGAGACGCTGAGGGAGCAGGAAAAACAGCAGCGGATTGCATTTGATCATTATGATGAGATCAGTAAACTTAACAATGAACTGGTCAATTCACAAAGGGAACTAGCCAAGAAGAATCAGCAACTCAATAATCTAAATGCTGAGCTGGAGCGTATTGCCACGCGTGATCCGCTTACGGGTCTTTTGAACAGACGACTTATGTTTGAAAAGTTCGAGGATGAGAAAAGACGTGCCAAAAGGTTGGGGTATGGGATTTCTATGGTGGTCATTGACATCAATCATTTCAAGAAGGTGAATGATCAGCTGGGACACCGTGAGGGCGATGTGCTTCTTAAGAAGTTTGCTGAAGTTTCCATGAGTATGACGCGGCAGAGTCTGGATCATGTATTTAGGATTGGTGGGGATGAGTTTTTGATGTTGCTTACGGATTGTGATCCTGAATCAGCTGGTGAAATCGTGAAGAGGATTGATGTTGAGTTCCGGAAATATACTGATATAGCGTCGCTTGCTTACGGGGTAGTTGATATTGACCTGGATGGTTGTGGTGACATTGATGTTTGTATAATGAAAGCGGATGATATGATGTTTGAGCATAAGAAGGATAGTCGCTAGAAATTGCGATTGTCCGATTGGGGACAGGTACCTATTTAGTGCCTGTTTTTTTGTTGTATAGTTTCCATATATTGTAAATTTTATCGATAAATGTTAAACTTTGAGAGGAGGTGTTTATGGGCAGAAAGAAAAGGGCGGTCAGCAGTTCGGGAATATATCATGTCATATCCAGAGGAAATGGGAAGCAATACATTTTTCATGATGATCAGGATTTCAGTGTGTTTAAGAATTATTTGAAGTCGGCGTTGAACTTGTATGATTTGGTGATTTTGTCATATTGCTTGATGGGGAACCATTTACATTTGCTGGTTCAAACTGAGGATATTGGAGAGATGTCATGGGCTATGCATTATTCACTTGGTAAATATGCGGGTTATTACAACGCAAAGTATGAGCGTGCAGGAAGTCTGTTTGCTTCGAGATTTAAAAGCATTCCGGTGATTTGTGGCGAGTACTTCTTTTGTGTGGTGAAATATATACATAACAATCCGGTAAAAGCGGGGTTGGTTGGAGGTATGGCGGATTATAAGTGGTCCAGCTATGGTGAAATTTTAAGGGGAGGTTCGAAATCTTTAGTGGAATATGGGGCTCTTTTGGCATATTATGGATCGGATTCATCAAGTCAAAAAGAAGATTTCGTATATCAGCATCATGTGCCGAGTCTGATTCCCGATGAATTGATTGAGGATTATCCGTTGACTGAGGCGGAGCAGTTGAAGGTTTTTGGTGGGGGATATGATTTGAAAGTGCTTGGAAAGGCGAAATCCATGGAACAGGATGAGCGTGATGCATTGATTTTGGGTCTGAAGATTGACGCGGGGCTTACTAACAAGGCGATTGAGAGGTTAACTGGAATATCAGTGGTCATTATTAAGAATGTTTGTTTGAAATTTGTTCGCAATGTTTGATTTGGCTGGTGTGCAAGGGTATAATAAGACAGAGACGTTTAAAATGGGCAGGTACCAATTTGGACCTGTCCCCAAATGGAAAGGGGTATGACGATGAAAGAAATTTATGCAAGAAGAAGTATAAGAAAATATAAGGATGAACCTGTTAGTGATGAGCATGTGAAGAGTCTTCTTAGAGCAGCGATGTACGCACCGTCTGCGGGCAATGAGAGACCTTGGCATTTCGTGGTGGTTAAGGATCGGGCGAAGCTGGATGCGATTACGCGGTTTCATCCTTTCACACAAATGCTCAAGGAAGCGCCGATGGCGATTGTCGTTTGTGCAGATGTGAGCAATCTCAAGTATGATGGGGCATTTTGGATTCAGGATATCTCGGCATCAATTCAAAACATTTTGCTTGAAGCGGTTTCGTTGGGTCTCGGTTCTTGTTGGTGTGGTGTCTACCCGAGAGAGGAGTATATTAGTGAAGTCAAAGCGCTTTTGAATTTACCTGAGCACATTATGCCTGGGGCGATTGTTGCAGTGGGACATCCTGATGAGGAGCGTGAGGTCAAAGAAAGGTTTGATGAGGAGAGAGTTCATTACGATCTTTGGTAATTAGAATATTTATATTTTGGGGGGGAAGTTATGTTGACAGGTGAGAAAGTAAAATTGAGAGCTTATAGAAGAGAAGAGATGCCTAAGGTTGTTGCACTCATAAATGATCCGGAGGTCAAGGGGCTATTGACTCCAGGGGTGCCATTTCCATATACGCTGGAGGATGAGTACAAATGGTATGAAAGCTTGACTGGCAACAGCAGCGGGACTTACAATTTTGCAATCGAGACGCTGGAAGACGGAGTGTATCTTGGGGGTTGTGGCGTCAATAGCATCGATTGGAAAAATAGAGTGGCTGTAGTGGGGATTTTTATCGGTGAGAAGACGTATTGGGGCAAAGGATACGGTACCGATGCCATGAAGGTTCTTATGGACTTTATTTTTATGGAGATGAACATTAATAAGATCAAGTTGAATGTATTTGGATTCAATCCACGTGCTAAGAAAAGTTATGAGAAGTGTGGCTTCAAGGTTGAAGGACATTTCAAGCAGGAAATCTTCAGAGATGGGGTTTATCATGATGAATATGTCATGGCGATCTTGAAGGAAGATTATAAAAAATAATTAAAAAAGCGAGGTTTTGATTTGTATCAATACCTCGCTTTTTCCTATCGTATGTACTTTAAGCAGTGATTGGATGTAATGTCACTTTTGACTGGTGATACTCTGTCCGGTGACTTACAATTTTTGCATTTTTCGTTCAAGAGCAGGTAGGCATCCTTCTCGCTGAAACATTTATTGCAATTAGTCCTCAATATAATTCTCCTCTGTTCATTATTTTCTGTTGGCTAGTTTATACTCGACGATTGATTTTATGGAACTTAATTCTTCATCATCAAGTCCTATCCACTCTTGGTATGACAAAATCTCGAACCATGGCTGAGGAGGTTTCTTCTCACCATAAGGTTCAGTTGAATCGGCGACCCCAGGGTGTCCTGCTTGATTCCACAACCAGTCATAGTCAATCTCCATGAGTTCAGCAAAAGCTACATAGAATGGTTGGGGTGCGTTGCGCTGGTTAGTCTCATATTTGCAGAGAGTGGATGCTGACATATTGAGTTGTGCTGCGGTGTCTTTTTGTGTTAATCCCTTTTTCTCTCGGATATCACGTAGCAGATTACCTATTGACATATGATCGCCTCTTACTAATAATGTTATGTTTTTATAAATTTTAGCACAATACACATTACAAATATTGACAATTGCCATAATGGAAATGTTATATAGTCTTAATTGCCAAATTGGCAATATCTAAGTACCAATTTGCACCTGTCCCCAATTGGAAATGTCCTTAATAGGAAAGTTGAACTTAAAAATAATTTGTGATAGAATTAAAAGGGTTGCGAAACATCCTTGATTACCTTGAATTCAGTGAGCTAAAGGAGCGCGTTATGTATATAGAAGCAATTTTGATAGGACTTTTGATCGGCATGATCAGAAATGGAAGACTTACCAATTTCAATAACGCAAAATTTAGGGGCTGGGCAATTGCCATATTGGCATTTGTTGTGTATCTTGTCCCTTATGGGCTAAAGATTTTCTCTATCGGATTTGAGAATCCGCAGTGGTTTCCTTTTGCCGCGATGGGTCTGATCGGAGTGGTAGCGCTCGCCAACTTTGACAAGACGGGTATGAAATTGTTTTTCGTAGGAACACTGCTTAATATGGCGGTCATGGCTTTCAACGGATTCATGATGCCGATAGACATAGAAAAAATGCGTGCACTTGGCTTTGAATCGTTTGTGGAATCCATTACAAATGGTACAGTGGTCAATTACATCGACAGTATGGACGCGACAAAATGGACCGTATTTTTCTCAAAAATCATCGCACTTCCGAAATGGTATCCGCTTGCTAGAGTGATCAGCATTGGCGATATCGTTATTTCGGTCGGTATAGCACTCGTGATTCAAAGCGAAATGCTTCTTCATTCCATGCGTACAAAAAATTCAATGGTCAGATTTTCCTATAAATCCAAAATATGAAGCGAATTTAAGCCATCTCTCTGAGTCAGCTCAGAGGCGATGGCTTTTTGTGGCTGTTTGGGGAATTCATTCACAAATTGTTTGAAAATTCACAGGTGGAAGTGTGTTATAATAAGAGTTAGGTGACTAAGCTCGAAAGGATGAAGTTTATGAATTTAATGAAGACACTTTTTGGAGATATCAACGCCAAGGAGATAAAAAAAATTGAAAAAATAGTAGATAAAATAGAGAGTCTTGAACCTCTGATGCAGGGGTATTCAGATGATGTGTTGAGCGGTCAGACGGTGGTACTTAAAGAGCGTCTTGCTGGTGGAGAGACCCTTGATGACATTTTGCCTGAAGCACTCGCAGTTGCCAGAGAAGCTGGTAGAAGGGTTCTTGGAATGAGAGCTTATCGCGTGCAGCTCATTGGTGCGGTGGTACTGCATCAAGGCCGAATCGCAGAGATGAAAACTGGTGAAGGTAAAACTTTGGTGGCACCACTTGCGGCCTATTTGAATGCACTGACAGGTGAAGGTGTACATATCGTTACAGTCAATGATTACCTCGCACAGCGTGACAAGGAATGGATGGGCAAAATCTTTGAATTCCTGGGCATGACCGTTGGTTGTGTCGTTCATGGCGTAGAAGGTGAAGACAGAATCAACGCCTACAAAGCCGACGTCACATACGGAACCAACAATGAATTTGGATTCGACTATCTTAGAGATAATATGGCCATGCGTAAAGAGCGTTTGGTGCAAAGACCTCTCAATTTCGGTATCGTGGATGAGGTCGACAGTATTTTGATCGACGAGGCGAGAACACCACTGATCATTTCTGGTGAAAGCGCGAAATCTACTGACATGTACAGACTGGCAAACCTTTTCGCACTCACACTCAAAAAAGACGAAGACGTGAAGATCGATGAGAAAGCCAAAAGCATTGCACTTACCGACGGCGCTGTTGTCGACAAATTCGGCGATGTGGAAGAGGGCAGTGAGGAAAGAAACGGCGTTAGAAAAGCTGAAAAACATTTCGGCATAGAGAACCTCAGTGATCCTGAGAATATTGAGTATTCCCATCACATCAATCAGGCGATTCGCGCGCAGTTTTTGATGAAGCGCGATGTGGATTATATCGTTAAAGATGGCGAAGTCATCATTGTCGATGAGTTCACCGGACGTTTGATGTATGGAAGAAGATATTCCAACGGCCTCCACCAGGCGATTGAAGCCAAAGAAAACATAGAAGTCAGAAAAGAGTCCCAGACTCTTGCGACCATAACCATACAGAACTATTTCAGAATGTATAAAAAGATTTCAGGTATGACCGGTACGGCGAAAACCGAGGAAGATGAATTCAGACACATCTACAACATGGATGTTCTCATGATTCCTACCAATAAGCCTATTGCCAGAGACGACCTTGAAGATGCCATCTACAAGAATCTCAAAGGCAAATTCACATCCGTAATAAAGGATATCGAAGCAAGACATGCAAAAGGTCAACCGATTCTCGTCGGTACCATCAGCATAGAAACTTCTGAATTTTTAAGCACGCTTCTCAAAAGAAGTGGAATCAAGCATGAAATCCTGAATGCGAAGCAGCATGACCGCGAGGCGGAAATTGTTGCTCAGGCAGGTCGTTATAGGGCAGTCACCATCGCAACGAACATGGCGGGCCGTGGTACGGACATCGTACTCGGTGGTAATCCTGAATTCCTTGCTAAACGCGACATGCAGCGCAAAGGCTATTCGGATTACATCATCCATCACGTTTCAAGTCCATTTGTTGGCAATGATCCTGAAGTGATTGAGGCAAAACCGATCTATGACGCATTATATGAAGAACACAAAAAAGTAACCGACGCTGAAGCCATTCAGGTCAAAGAAGCCGGCGGCTTACACATCATCGGTACAGAGCGACACGAATCCAGACGAATCGACAACCAACTCAGAGGTCGTGCGGGTCGTCAAGGTGACCCGGGTTCCACTCAGTTTTACATTTCATTTGAAGATGATCTCATGAGACTCTTCGTTAGCGATAGAGCCAAATCGATTGTTGAATCCTTGGGATTTGACGAAGAGATGCAACTTGAGAACAAGATGCTCACGAAATCCATCGAAAATGCGCAAAAACGTGTTGAAGGTAGAAACTTCTCGATTCGTAAACATGTTCTCCAGTATGACGATGTCATCAACAAACAAAGAGAAATCATTTACGGTCAAAGAAATAAAGTGTTGCATGGTGAAAACCTTAGAGAGTATGTCCTTTCGATGATCGAAAAAGTCATAGAAAGAGCGATTCCAATGTTTACGGAAGGGTACAAGTATCCGGAAGAGTGGGATCTTGATGGGCTGCTCAATTACCTGCATCCAATATTTCTGCCGCAAGGCACGATTGTCTTTAAAGACATCGAGTCACTGACAAAAGAGACACTTAAAGAAATCATTTACAGCAAAGCAGTTGAGCTGTATGAGTTAAAGGAACAAGAAATTGAACCAGACAGAATGAGAGATGTGGAACGTGCGGTACTTCTTCGTATCGTCGACCTTCACTGGATCGATCACATCGATGCAATGGACGACCTGAAACAGGGTATCGGACTTCGTGCGGTTGGACAACAAGATCCAGTCATCGCTTATAAAATGGAAGGTTTCGACATGTTCGAGGAAATGATCGCGAACATTCAGGAAGAAACTGTCAAAGGTCTATTCCACGCCACCCTCCGTACTGATACGGAACACAAACGTGTCGCTATCATCACGGGCACGTCTGGTGGAGATGAACAACCAGGGTCCAAAACGTTCAAAACGGATAAAAAAATTGGTCGAAACGATCCGTGTCCATGTGGCAGTGGTAAAAAATATAAGAAATGCCACGGCGCAAACATCAACGATTAACTATTAGGACTTCCGTTTGGGCAACGCTCAGGCGGAAGTTCGTGTTATTAGAAGGGAGAATTTTATGATCATGCTGGAAAGGTACCAAAGGGAAATCAAAAAACTAAAAGCGTCCATCGCCGAGCTCGAGGTGTCACTTTGACCTAGCTAAGGCGAAGTACAGAATCGAAGAAATAGAAATGGATATGACTGCACCGGATTTTTGGAACGACAATGAAACGGCGCAGACCAAACTCAAATTTCAAAAGGCACTGAAAACCAAAGTGGAGAAATACGAAGAGCTCACCAGTAAAGTGGATGATCTTGAGACACTCTGCGAAATGGCTCTCGAGGAAGAAGACGATTCGCTGGAACCTGAAGTGGAAGCCATTTATAATGAAACCGAGAAAATCTATGCCAAAATGAGACTGGAAACACTTCTAACTGGTGAGTTTGATGCAAACAATGCCATCATGGCCATCCACGCCGGTTCAGGTGGAACCGATGCGCAGGACTGGGCGGAAATGCTCTTTAGAATGTACAAAAGATGGGGCGATTCCAAAGGTTACGGAGTGAAAATTTTGGACCTTCAAAATGATACCGAGGCGGGGATTAAAAGCGTTTCCATGTTGTTTGAAGGGCTCAATGCCTACGGATTTTTGAAATCCGAAAAAGGGGTTCACCGAATCGTAAGAATCTCACCTTTCGATTCATCCGGAAAACGACACACCTCTTTTTCATCGGTGGACGTCATGCCAGAACTCGACGATTCCTTTGAAATCGACATCAACCCGGTGGATCTTAAAATCGATACCTACAGGGCATCCGGTGCCGGTGGACAGCACGTCAACACCACGGATTCCGCTGTTAGAATAACACATATTCCAACAGGTGTGGTCGTCCAGTGTCAAAATGAACGTTCACAAACCGCAAACAAGACCACAGCTATGAAGATGTTGATGGGCAAGCTCATCGAACTTCAGGAGCGTGAAAATAAAGACAAGATAGAAGATTTGGCTGGCGATTACTCACAAATCACTTGGGGCAGTCAAATTCGCTCATACGTTTTTCATCCTTATAATCTTGTGAAAGACCACAGAACCGGGGCTGAAATGGGGAACATCCAGGCTGTTATGGACGGCGATATCGATTTGTTCATAGACAGTTATCTGAAAGGGGAAAGTATCAATGAATCAAACGAATAATCTGATCATAGGTCAACTGGCTGCAGAGCTCAAACTGAGCATCAAGCAGGTCGAGGCGACCATTAATCTGATCAATGAAGGCAACACCATACCTTTTATCGCACGTTACCGTAAGGAAATGACCGGAGGCATCAGCGATGAGGTGCTCAGAGATTTTGACGACAGACTCAAATACCTCAACAATTTAGAGGCGAGAAAAGAGGAAGTCCTGAGAATCATTGAAGAGCAGGGCAAATTGACTGAGGAACTGAAAAACAGCATCGAAAAAGCAACAGTACTTCAAAAAGTGGAGGATTTGTACAGACCTTTCAAGCAAAAGAAAAGCACACGTGCCTCAAAAGCCATTGAAAGAGGACTCGAGCCACTTGCAGATGTCATCTGGGCGGAAGATTTCGTCACTGGTGATTTTAATGAGCTCGCAGCGACTTTCATTGATGAAGAAAAAGAAGTTAAAACGGTTGAAGAGGCTATCGCCGGTGCACTCGATATTATTGCTGAGCGCATCTCGGACAATCCCGATTACAGGGCTTTCATCCGTGAACTCAATCAAAGACATGGCCTCATAGAATCAGTGGCAGTTGATGCTGAGGAACAGACCAATTATGAGATGTACTACAAATTCAGCGAAGGCGTCTCCAAGATTGCCAATCATAGAGTACTCGCGCTGAATCGTGGCGAAAAAGAAAAGAAACTCAAGGTGAAACTGATCAGCCCTGATGAGCAGATTGTCGAGCAGATTAAGATCAGACAAATCGGAAATACCATGGCACTGACCACGGATTATCTGATTTCAGCCATTGAGGATGCTTACAAGAGATTGATCGCACCTTCCATCGAACGTGAAATCAGAAGCATTTTGACTGAGCGCGCTGAGGAAGATGCCATCAAAGTGTTCGGCAAAAACACTAAGTCGCTGTTACTCGTACCGCCTGTGAAGGATGTCAAAGTCCTCGCAATCGACCCGAGTTACCGTACTGGTTGTAAACTTGCTGTTCTCGATGAAACAGGAAAGCTTCTCAAATACGATACGATTTATCCAAACGCCCCTCAAAACAAGGTGGCTGAGGCTAAAGTGACACTTAAAAATCTCATCCAAACATACGATGTCAGAATTATTCCAATAGGTAACGGCACGGCGTCAAGGGAAACTGAGAGCCTTGTTGCAGAACTGATCAAAGAATTTGACACTGAAGTATATTATGCGATTGTCAGTGAAGCTGGTGCGTCCGTTTATTCGGCATCCAAACTTGCCACTGAGGAATATCCGGATATCGACGTTTCCATAAGAGGTGCGATTTCTATCGGTAGAAGACTTCAGGATCCGCTTGCGGAGCTTGTCAAAATCGATCCAAAGAGCATCGGAGTCGGTCAGTATCAGCACGATGTCAACCAAAAGCGTCTGGAAGAGCAATTGACCAACGTGGTTGAAGACTGTGTAAACAGTGTCGGCGTGGATCTGAACACGGCGACACCTTCACTCCTGGGTTATGTTGCCGGCGTTTCAAGTGCTATTGCGAAGAATATTGTGGCGTACAGAGACGAAAACGGCAAATTCAAATCGCGCAAGGAAGTCCTCAAAGTGAAGCGTCTCGGCGAAAAAGTCTACGAGCAATGTGCTGGATTCCTTCGCATTTCTGGCGGAGTGAACCCTCTGGACAACACTGCGGTGCATCCCGCGGCTTATGAAGTGACCCAGAAGCTATTGAAATTGCTCGATTACGATCTTGAGGAGCTTAAGAAAAGTGCGCTGAAGGATATCGAGGAGAAGATTGCGGCTTATGGCGGCGACAACCTAGATAAGGGGCTTCGCGAGTTGTCAGAGAAACTTGAGATTGGTATCATGACACTTAGAGACATTGTTGAGGAGCTCAAGAAACCGGGTAGAGATCCGCGTGACGAGATGCCGAAACCTTTGTTCAGAAGCGATGTCCTCAAAATGGAAGACCTTGCCGCTGGCATGATCATGTCGGGTACGGTTCGAAATGTCGTGGACTTTGGAGCGTTCGTGGATATCGGCGTGAAGCAGGATGGACTGGTTCATATTTCAGAGCTTTGTGATAGATTTGTGAAGCATCCGATGGAAGTGGTGTCCGTAGGAGATACGGTTTCTGTTAAAATCTTAAGCGTCGATTTCAATCGTGGAAAGATTTCTTTGTCCATGAAAAATATTCAAGAATCCTGATTGAATTTTCTGAAAAGAGTGATATAATTTATTTAGAGTACCGAAATAGTTTTTTCAGGGGGATCAATATGTTATTCATTAAAAACGCAAAAGTTTATACTATGGCTGGTGATGTTATTGAAGGCGGATGCATTCTTGTCGAGGATGGAAAGATCAAAGAAGTGGGCACGGATTTGGTGGCACCTCTTGATGCTCAGGTGATTGACGCTTCGGGCAAAATGGTTTTCCCGGGCTTTATCGATTCACATTGCCACATCGGCATGTGGGAAGAGGGCATCGGCTTCGAAGGTGCTGACGGCAACGAGATGACTGATCCGATCACACCTCATTTGAGAGCGATCGATGCGATCAATCCAAGAGATGAGGCTTTCGGGAATGCGATCAAAGGTGGCGTAACCACTGCTGCGACCGGTCCTGGTAGCGCCAATGTTATTGGGGGTACTTTCTCTGTGATCAAGCTTCATGGCGACAGAATCGACGACATGATTGTGGTCGAGACACTTGCGATGAAGTGCGCTTTCGGTGAGAATCCGAAACGTGTCTACGCCGAGAAGAAGACTTCTCCGTCAACGCGTATGGGTACGGCTTCACATCTGAGAGAGACACTTGCTAAAGCATTTGAATATAAGAACAAGAAGGCTGCTGCAGGCGATGATGCCAGTAAAATGCCACCTTATGATATGAAACTTGAGGCGATGCTTCCTGTTGTGAATGGCGAGATTCCACTCAAGGCGCATGCGCATAGAGCGGATGATATTTTCACTTCAATCCGTATCGCAAAAGAGTTCGGCGTTAAGTTGACTCTTGAGCATTGTACTGAAGGACACCTCATCGCTGATCATTTGGCGAAAGAGGGTTACCCTGCGATTGTTGGTCCATCATTCGGCAACAAATCGAAATTCGAACTCAACAATAAAACGTTTGATACACCTAAGGTGATGGTTGAAGCTGGTTGCAAAATTGCAATCATGACGGACAGCCCTGTGATTCCACTTGAGTACCTTCCTATGTGCGCGGCACTCGCCCACAAGGCTGGACTCGATGAAATGGAAGCCCTGAAGGCGATCACCATCAACGCCGCAGAAATTCTTGAGGTGGCTGATAGACTCGGAAGTATTGAAGTCGGTAAGGATGCGGACCTCGTCATTTGGAACGCTCATCCTTTCGATCTTCAGGCAACTGTTGCACACACGATTGTGGATGGCATAATTGTGTATAGCGCGCTTTAAAGCGCGCGCGGTGGTTTTGCGCTCATTCGAGCGCAGTAGTATTTGGCTGGCGCCAAGTGGTTGGGAAGAGATGAGGGCGACACTGTGTGCGCCCTAGATAAAGTCAAAGTCAAAGTCAAAGTCAAGATCAAGGTTACTTGGTTTTGACTTTTTTTGTTATTGTCTTTCCTGCACTCCCTGCCTTCCCTGAACTCCCTGCACTTCTCCGGCGCGTCTTTTGCGCCAAATCCCTTCCCAACTACTTGGCGCCAGCCAAATACTAC
>JAIOSU010000053.1 GCA_021107455.1 Clostridiales bacterium
ACATTAATTTTGTATTGATAGACCAATTTCGGTTGATCATTGCCTATATTGATTGTTGAATTCTCAGCAATCAGATAATTGTACACTTCGCCTGCGACTCGATTGACATCTTCTCTGTAAAGTCCCGAAATCTTGATATCAATTGCCGGTCCAGGTTGATTGATTTCTATCAAATTGACGGTTGCACTGCCTCCAATGAGTTTCTCATCGAGTTTGGTCTGCAGATAATAAGCAAATTCCTCACGGTCACTGAATCTGTCTCCATTTGACAAATCCACATCAAATAATAGCTGTGCATAGTCATCAGATGGTGGCCTTACACCCACTGTCAGATAGAACTTAGGAAATCCGCCACCTATTGAAGTACTGATGGAATCAATCTCAGGTTCTTCTTTAAGTAGCTCGAAGAGCCTATCCGCTAGATTTTCAGTATACTCCTGATCTCCAGAACGCTCTGCATAGATATCGATATACATGATATCCTTATCCGCATAGGGGAAAAGCTCGATGTTCAGAAATAATGCCGCATACCCTGTTCCTATCAATATGAGGATGATCAGGACAAAAGCAAGAGCACGTCTTTTCAAGGCACCTCTAAGAATATTTTCAAAAAAATGTCTCATTCTATTTTTAGGCTTGTGTTTGTGTTTTGGCCGACCTTTGAAAAAAATGCTTCCAAGCGCAGGTGTGACGAACATCGCAACCGCATATGATGCTACGAGAGCGATGATTACGACCTGAGGCAACGATTTGGCAAATTCTCCAGCTTCACCCGGCAACACCATGAGTGGTGCAAATGCCGCAACAGTCGTCAGTGTTGATGTAAGTACGGGAATTGAGGATTCCGTGGTGCCATGATAAGAAGCTTCAAACATCGTCTCGCCTTCGTTCAGCTTCACCTGAATGGCATCACTTATGACGATGGAGTTGTCAACGAGGATCCCCAGAGCGATAATCAGTGCGGCAATGGACATTTGCTGAATGTCAATTCCAAGGACATACATCAAAATCATAGTGATCGCTATCGAGAGCGGGATTGTCGTTGATACAACTATGGCATTTCTCATTCCCATCCCGAGAAGTACTACGAGCACGACAAAAAGCACCCCTTGCATCAGGCTCACCATGAAATCTTTGACAGAATCATCGACTTCTTGTGGTTGGTAAAGCACTTCCCTGATATTCAAATCAGAAGGCATACCAGAGTTGATTTCATCAATTGCTGTTCTTACATCCTTGCCGATCAAGATGACATTCTCATCGCTTTTGAAATAAACAGTCAAAAGTACAGCATTTTGATCTTCATATTTAAATCTATGAAAACTATCATTATACTCAAAAGAAACATCCGCGACATCTCTAAGCCTTACCAACCCACCCGTTTCTTCAGAGCCATAGACAATGAGACTTTCAATATCCTGAATGGATTCAAAGCCTTTGGGCGATTTGACTCCAATTTTACCATAAGGCGTCTTGATATCCCCCGATGGAATCGAGACGTTTTGAGCTGAAATCAGGTCCATGATATCCCTATTTGCGATTGGCAGTTGACTGAGTTTGTTGGAATCGACTACAACATGGATTTCTTTTTCTGGACCACCTTCAATGACAATCCTTTTGACTCCATCCACCTGTTCAAGAATTTCCTTATAATATCCGGATAATGTCTGAAGTTGTTCATAAGTATAATTTTCTCCCGATAAGCTGATGATGATTCCAGCTGAAGTCGTAAGCTCGGTGTCG
This sequence comes from Clostridiales bacterium, assembly GCA_021107455.1. Lineage (GTDB taxonomy): Bacteria > Bacillota > Clostridia > Peptostreptococcales > Acidaminobacteraceae > Fusibacter_D. The sequence goes on from JAIOSU010000053.1 coordinate 1,744, forward strand.
ATTTGAAAATCAAAAACATTGCTTGGCAATTTGTGTTTGATGCCATCGAGTTGGACACGCATCTTTTCCCATTGTTCTCTATAATCCACTTCAAAATTCAGTGTCACAAGCACCACGGATACATTTGGGTTGGAATAGGAGGTGATACTCTCTACACCGTCAAGCGTGGCAATCTCATCTTCAATTTTTTTTGTGACCAACTCTTCCACTTCAGAAGCGGTGGCACCTGGATAAATTGTAATGATTTGTGCTACTGGACTCGAGGTGTCGGGATTCTCCTGCTTAGGAACATAGTAGTAGGCATAAACTCCATATACCAAGATCATCAAAGATAGAAGTATAGTCACTTTCCGTTCTTTGATGGCCAAATGAATCCACTTATTCATCACCGGCCTCCCTCAAAGTCACCTTCTGGCCTTCACGGACGAAACCATTGCCCACTATCACAACCCGGTCACCCACCTCAAGGCCATCAACTCTTACATAAGCGTCGTTCAGTTCTGCCAGGATCAAATTCTTTCTTACAATCCGGTCTTCACTGTTGACAGTAAAGACATAGTCTTCGCCATCGTTTTGTACGTAAGCGATTGGAAGCCATATGCCTTTGATTTCTTCCAAATTGATGGTGACCTCACAAAGTTCGCCTAGTAAAAATTGGTCGCTATCCAAAATTTCTATAGTGACATCGTAAGTTCTCGATTTGATATCCGGCATCTGATTGATCCCTTTCAGTTCTCCGTTGTAGACCTTATCTCCAATCATGATATCAATATCAATCTCACCAACCGATTCAATTCTTTTGACGTCATTTTGAATCATTCCGAATTTTACGATTTGATCATCACTTCTAAGAATGACAACAGGATACCCCGGCGCTACCATAGCACCTTCGCTTTGCTCGACATTGACTACGTAGCCGTCCATCTCGGAAATCAATTCCTGACCCTCTCCCAGACTTTCGCTGGTGAATGTGGCAAGAACATCGCCGGTTTCCACACGATCTCCTGGTGCCACCAAAATGGTATCAATCCTACCACCTGAATTCAGGCCGAATGGTAATACTTGTGTTGATGAGATATTACCGATGTATTTTATTTTTTCGCTGAAAGTATTTTCTTCCATTGTGACTATTTCCACACCTCTGATCTTTTCAGTGGAAACCGGAACCTCTTTTTCTGTACATCCCCATAAAACAATTGATGTCACCGCAATGATCATACTCAGGATCACTCTTTTACGCATTTTTATCACTCCTATTTTGTGTTGCCTCTACCTTAATTTATCCCCATTTTTGGATTTTCCTAAACAAATTTGAATGTCTAAAAAAATGAAAAACGGGGCTGTTCGCCCCGCTTTAACATTGATTATTTGATTTCCACTACGTCATAGCCTGCCTCGTCCACTGCCTCGGTGAGTACACTGTCCTCGATAGTCTCCATAACCTCAACGATAGCTTTTTTGTCAGCCAATACAACTTCTGCAGATGTTACGCCTTCAACTTCTGAAAGTGCTTTTTCCACTCTCATTTTGCAATGGTTGCAAGTCATACCCTCGATAATGATTTCTTTTTTCATTTTTCCTCCAAATAGTATACCATTCTCTCTGTTTCATACACCTTAATTCTATATCAAATGATAACCATTGTCAATGAAACAGCTATCCTTTTACAACGATATTAAAGATCTTACCAGGTACAAAAATCTCTTTGACAATTTGCTTGCCGTCAGTGAACACTCTGATTTTTTCATCTGCCATAGCCAGTTCGTGGGCTTCAGCTTGTGAAGCATCAACCGGAAGCGTAATAGTGGATCTGACTTTTCCATTGATTTGAACCGCCATTTCAACAACGCTGTCGATAACTTTCTCCGGATCAAACTTTGGCCATGTCTGCTCTGTGATCATGCCACCAAAATCCATTATCGACCACATTTCCTCACTGATATGAGGCGCAACTGGATTGAGCAGTGTCAAAAGCATTTTGAAATCAGCATGAGTGATAGTCTCCACTTTTTTGTAATCATTGAGCAAACTCATCATTGCCGCAATCGCAGTATTAAATTTGAGGGTCTCATAATCTTCTGAAACTTTTTTGATGGTCTTGTGGATGATAGTTTCAAGCGAAGGTGTATAGTGATCTCCAGGAACAACTGTGTCCATAAGACTCCATGTTCTATCCAGGAATCTTCTGCACCCCTTCACACTATTGTCAGACCAAGGCACACTCTTCTCAAAGTCACCGATGAACATCTCATAAAGTCTTAAAGTATCCGCACCAAATTCTTTCACGATATCATCTGGATTGACAACGTTTCCTCTGGATTTGGACATTTTTTCATTGTTTTCTCCCATAATCATTCCGTGGGAAGTTCTTTTGAGGTATGGCTCTTTAGTATTGACAACACCGATATCAAACAAGAACTTGTGCCAAAATCTTGAATAAAGCAGGTGAAGCGTAGTATGCTCCATACCACCATTATACCAATCGACAGGCATCCAGTAATTGAGTGCATCCATGCTTGCAAACTCTTGATCGTTGTCTGGATCGCAATATCTTAGGAAATACCAGCTTGAACCCGCCCATTGTGGCATGGTGTCAGTCTCTCTATGAGCATGTCCACCACATTTTGGACATGTGGTCTCGATCCATTCATTCATGACCGCAAGTGGCGATTCCCCATTGTCAGTCGGTTCGTAACTTTCCACATCTGGCAAAGTGAGTGGGAGTTCAGATTCTGGAAGTGGCACCCAACCGCAAGTCGGACAACTTACGAGCGGAATTGGCTCTCCCCAGTAACGTTGTCTGGAGAATACCCAGTCTCTCAATTTGAAATTGACTTTACCGATTCCAAAACCATTTTGTTCGATATATTCGGATATTTTCTTTTTGGCGTCATCTACACGCAGTCCATCGATCAAAGGTGAATTGACGAGAATACCATCATCGATATCTGAATAAGCAGCTTCATCGACATTGCCACCAGAAACGACTTCAACAATTGGTAGTCCAAAAGCTTTTGCAAATTCCCAGTCTCTTGAATCATGACCTGGAACTGCCATGATGGCTCCTGTACCGTATGTCATGAGCACATAATCGGAAATCCAGATTGGAATCTCTTTTTCAGTCAATGGATTGATCGCTTTGATTCCCACGATTTCAACGCCTGTCTTATCTTTGTTGAGTTCTGTTCTTTCGAAATCAGATTTAGATCTTGCCTCTTCTCTATATGCTTCAATAGCATCATAGTTGGAGATTTGGTCTTTATATGTCTCAAGCATTGGATGTTCAGGGCTGACGACCATGTAGGTCGCACCATATATCGTATCTGGACGAGTCGTGTAAACTCTGAGTTTTTCACCAGCTGTTGTCTTGAAATCCACTTCCATGCCAGTTGATTTTCCTATCCAGTTTTTCTGTTGACTCTTGACTCTTTCTATATAATCCAAATCTTCGAGATCATCGATCAAACGATCTGCGTATTCTGTTATTTTAAGCATCCATTGTGATTTGGCTTTTTTGACTACTGGAGATCCGCATCTTTCACAAACACCACCGACTACTTCTTCATTGGCAAGACCAACTTTACAAGAGGTACACCAGTTGATGTCCATTTCTTTTTTGTAGGCAAGCCCATTCTCAAAGAGTTTGATGAAGATCCACTGAGTCCATTTGAAATACTTTGGATCTGTGGTATTGATCTCTCTGGACCAATCGAAAGAAAGACCTAAACTCTTGAGTTGTTCCTTGAAACGCTTCACATTGTCTTCAGTCACTATTGCAGGATGAATCTTATTTTTAATGGCATAGTTTTCGGTTGGTAGACCGAATGCGTCCCAACCCATTGTATACAGTACATTGTACCCTTCCATTCTTCTTTTTCGGGCAACTATATCCAGTGCGGTATATGGTCTCGGATGTCCGACATGAAGGCCTTGACCGGATGGATACGGAAACTCCACCAACGGGTAGTACTTTGGTTTGCTGTAATCATTGTAGGCTTTAAAGGATTCTTTCTCATCCCATATATCTTGCCATTTTTTTTCAATTTCCTTATGACGATAATCCATGTTTTCCTCCTCGATTGATGGCATTTAAGCAAAAAAATAAGGGTCCTTCGTTAGAGACGAAGAACCCGCGATACCACTCTATTTGATTGTACCTAGGTACAATCCACTCAAAGCAATAACGGTGCTGTCCGGCCAATGCTACTTGAGTTCACACTGGCAGCTCCAAGACGAGTTCAGATATCTCCTACACCACTTTTCACCGACCAGTGGCTCTCTATGCTAGGTTTAATCCTACTACTTCTTATCAGGGCTGTTTGCTTATGCCTTATTGCTAGTATTATAATATAGTGTGATGTTTTTTTCAACAGTTATTATACAGTGTATTTTTCCACATACTTCATGATCTGGTCTTCTGTCAGTTTTGAGGCATCGAGGACCACCATCTCATTCTCGCCTTCACCAAAGAATGAAACGGGATCAATTTCCTCATAAGCGCCTTCGACATTGTTGATCACTGTCACTTTGACATTTTTTCCATCCTCACCATAAGCCACCACGTCATACCCTTTTGCCAACAGTTTTTCCTTGATGACTTCCAGTCCGTTTTGAAGTGACACACGTTGTGGTTTAGTCGTGTATTTCTCGACATAGCGTAGAATATCTTCCTGGGATAGTTGAGTGGCATTGAGAAGCACCATTTCATCTCCTTCAGGTCCATAGAAAGTCACAGGATCGATTTCCTCATACGCTTCATCGATGTCGTTTACAATTGAAATCTTGACCCCAAGTCCGCTTTCTCTGAAAGGTACAACGTCATAACCTTTGTTTTTTAGTAATTCTTCCAGTGTTTTAAGCCCCGTTTGAATAGCGATTTTCATAAAGCACCTCCCAAATTTTCTTTGTTATTTACCCTTTTACCCAATTGATTGTATTATTATCCGTTATAGGAATTTTCTATAGGTATAATTTTTCTATAGGCGATTCGAATATGATATAATTATTTAAACTGAAAAGGAGGCATTATGTCAAAAGCTCTTTGGAAATCGGGCACAATGGTTTACCCTGCCCCTGCTGTTTTAGTAAGCTGCGGTACCATGGAAAATCCGAACCTCATAACAATCGCATGGACAGGAACCATATGTACAAACCCTGCCATGGCTTATATATCCATCCGACCTGAAAGACACTCCTATGATTTAATCAAGGACAGTAAAGTATTTGCCATCAATCTTACAACGAAAAAAATGGTGAGAGCTACTGATTATTGTGGTGTCAAATCGGGCCGCGACGTCGATAAATTCAAAGAAACCGGACTTACTCCAATAAAAGGTCAACTCATTGATGCGCCTATTGTAAAGGAATCTCCACTTACGATTGAGTGTGAAGTCACGGAAATCATAAAACTTGGATCCCACGACATGTTTCTGGCGAAAGTGCTTGGAATCACCGTTGAGGAATCTCTGCTTGACCATACAGGAAAGTTCAGACTGGATAAGGCTGAACTCATCGCTTACTCGCATGGGAGTTACTATTCACTCAGCGAGGCACTCGGAACATTTGGATATTCCATTAAAAAGAAGCCAAGAAAAAAACACAAATAAACTGGAGGCTTAAGTGTATAAACGATTTACCATCTATATTGATGTTCATACTGATAATAATCAATTTGCTTTCGTCCTCGATCTGATAGAAAAGTACACAAAAGTGTTCGAACCGATCACGCGAGTCCTTAAAACTTGGGATCTGCCAGATCACATCTACGATCTACTGATTGTGGATGCGGACTTTCTTACTCTGGACGAGTCGTTTTTATCAGGACTAAAAAGACATTATGGTGAAGTCATCCTGCTCAATTGTCCAGATAACCCTTATTTTTTGAATGCAATTTACAATCATGGTATTTTGCTATGGCTTAAGAAAGGTTATTTAAATATTGAACTTGACGCACTGATTGCAAATTATATGAACAAAAAACAACTGGAAAATGAAAATACAATTCTGGATAATATCATTCATAGCGCGCAAAACTCCATAGTCATCACCGATAAAAAAGGTAATATCGAGTTTGCCAATCCCTATTTTGAACTGACTTCAGGATATTCGACGGATGAATTCATGCAAAAAACACCAAATGTCATCAGGAGTGGGTTTCATGAGGATCCTTTTTATGATGATCTTTGGGAGACCATAAAATCCGGTCAGGTGTGGGAAGGCATTTTCGTCAACAAATCCAAAAACGAGGAACGTTTCTATGAGGAAGCTACCATCACTCCACTAAAAAATAGTCATGGTGAAATCGAGAAGTATTTAAAAATCGGCAAAAACATCACCCGTGAAAGATTATTGCTAGATGAACTGTCAAAAGAAGTGAAACTAGCGAGAAAGGTGATCGACGCACTTTTACCTGATGCTTACTTAGATGAACGAATTAAGTTCGATTACAATATAATGCACTATAATGAAATCGGTGGCGATTTCATCTACTTTGGACGAACCGACACCGATCGTTATCATTTTGCACTTGTTGACGTCATGGGTCATGGAATATCCTCGGCACTGATCGCACTCACAGTAACGCAGATGTTTGAGGACTACGCCGTTTTTAAACCTCTAAACGAGTCCGTGGAAGCTATCAACAATCTGCTCTGTACTTTCAATCTCGAGCATCAGGATAGAAACAAATATGTCACTGGAATATTCATGGAAATCAATTTCTCAGAGAACGTAGTCAAAATAATCAATGCTGGACATCTGGATATCCTTTTGCTCGACAAAAATGACGACCCGATTCATATTCGCTCCAACAATATGATCATGGGAGTTCTCGAAAGTGAGTATGTTACAACCCAGTTGTCACTCTCAGAAATCAAAAGTCTCTTCTGTTTCACCGATGGACTTTATGAGAACAACGGTATTGAATATGAAGATGCTCTCAACAGAATCGATGCGCTTATCAGGACTAAATCATCAGAGAAACTTTTTGGCACCCTGCTTACCACTTTTGGAATTGAACAAGACATCAAAGACGACGTGACACTCTGTCAAATTTTATTTTGATGTTTTGCTTTTCATATCAATAAGATCACGTATGCCTTTCCTGGCATCGAGCAGATCACTTATAGAGACGTCATAATTCAACCTATTGATGATTCTGGATATATAATAGGACATATCCACTTCACGTAACCAAGGCTGTTTCTTGACATCTTCAGGCAAATAGGACAGGTTAGTGGTGTAAACGCGTTCAATGATGCCATCCTCATAGAATTTATTGAATTTCTCAATGCCTTCGGTGAAAAGTGCAAAAGTTGTGGCCACAAATATCTTACCGGCCATTCTTCTTCTGAGCTCAAGTGCGATGTCGAAGACAGATTCTCCTGAAGCAATCATATCATCCACAATTAGAATATTGGATCCTTCAACACTTCGCCCGATGTACTCATGCTGTACAATCGGGTTTTTACCTTTGACGACTCTGGAATGGTCACGTCTTTTGTAAAAAAGTCCGATATCATAACCGAGGACACCTGAATAAAATATAGCACGGTCCATTGCTCCGGTGTCCGGACTGATGATGAGCATATTGTCTACATCGCTGGAAATATCATGTTCATCTTCCAGAAACATCTTCACAATATCAAAGGTTGGATATAAATTCTCAAATGAAATCAGAGGAATCGCATTTTGTATAGTCGGATCATGAGCGTCAAAAGTCAAAATATCATTGACTCCAAGCGTCTCAAGTTCCTGAAGTGCCATAGCGCAATCCAGGGATTCCCTACCTTTTCGACTATGTTGTCTCGATGCGTAAAGCAGAGGCATAAGTATAGTGATTCTTCTCGCCTTACCAGCCATCGCGGACAGTACCCTTTTTAAATCCTGAATGTGATCATCAGGACTTTTCCTATTTTCGTACCCATATAATGAATAAGTCATATTGTAATTGCCGATGTCTGTCAGAATATAGATGTCCTTACCTCTGACAGTCTCCTCTAAAAATACCTTGCCCTCACCATTTGCAAATCGAATCTCCCTTTTGTCGATCCGATAGGTTTCGGGAACCATATTATCATCTTTAAAACTCATCTTGCGCATTTGAATCAAATGGTCATCGATCTTTTGACCCAGCTCAGCGGAGCTGTCCATGACAATCAGCCCTAAATCTCCAAATGGAATATATTTCTGATAATCTTCTCGCTGCATAATGCCTCCCTTTATCCAACTAAGTACCTTCATTACTATTATTACACTAAATCAGACCAAATCAAGCAAAAAAATAAAAAACCAAAGCACTTAACGCGCTTTGGTTTTACTGGTGCGAGATAAGGGGGTCGAACCCATGACTTTTTCCACGTCAAGGAAACACTCTACCACTGAGTTAATCTCGCATATCAACTGCTTTTTTATTATGCCATAAATCACATATTTTTGCAACAATAAAAAGCTTGCTCCAAATGATTTTTCATACCATTTGGAAGCAAGCCTTTTTTTATTCTAGTTCAATATCGATGTGATGTTCAGTAGCGTCGTTGATCAATGGAATTGCCATTGATTCAAGTCGATGACCATCCAGTGTGATTTTGGTATTCCCTTTACTGATGTTGTTCGGTGAACTGACATTTATGATATAGACAGTTTCTTTGAAACCGTAGCTCAAAGAGAACTCAGTCCAGTATTTTGGTATACACGGGTTGATCATCAATTGATCGCCCTTACGAGTGATCCCTAGAAGATTTGTAAGCCCGACCTCATACATCCAGCTCGCTGAACCGGTGTACCAGGTCCATCCGCCACGACCTTCGTGGGGATACGCACTATATACATCCGCAGCCATCACATAAGGCTCTACTTTGTAGATTGCACGTTCAGTCGGAGTTCTGGAATGGTTAATCGGATTGACTAGATCGAACATCGACATCGCTTTATCTCCATCACCCATTAAGGAATATGCCTCAATCACCCAAGCGGCCGCATGGGTGTATTGCCCCCCATTTTCTCTCACCCCTGGCACATAACCTTTGATATACCCGGGTTCGAGTGTACCGTCCACAAATGGTGGTGTCAACAGTTTGATGAGTCCATGTTCTTGGTCAACAAGGTGATCCTCAAGTGCATGCATTGCCATATTGATTCGGTCGGGCTGAGCGCCTCCTGAAATCACCGACCATGACTGAGCAAGTGAATCGATACGACATTCATAGTTTTGTGCCGCACCAAG
>JAIOSU010000226.1 GCA_021107455.1 Clostridiales bacterium
GTCAACCAATTGATCAGCGTAGATTTTCCAACACCTGATGACCCTAAAAGAGCAACTGTTTTGCCCGGTGTTATGTAAGACATCACATCATCAAAGCCTTCTTTTGTAAATGCGGAAATCCCTAAAATATCTACACCATTTCCTATGGCGTCGACTGCTCTGAATTTACTGTAAATATCATCGCACAAATCAATTTTCGTGATTACAACCACTGGTGTTGAACCACTCTCCCAAACAAGTACCAAGTAGCGCTCTAGCCTTCTTAAGTTAAAATCATTGTTTGCGGACATACAAATAAACGTCGTGTCAATATTCGCAAGTACAAGTTGTTCGTCAGCAGATTTACCTGCTGCCTTTCTAATAAAGGCGCTTTTTCTAGATAAAACTTGATGAATGATTCCGTTTCCGTTATCACCCAGATCGCGATCCAACATGACAAAATCACCTACTGCTGGGAAATCACTCAGCCTTCTCGTTTGAAAGCGATATTTGCCCGATACCTCAGCAAATAGGATTCCTTTTTCTGTTACGACGCGATAGACATCTTTTGATTGTGACAAGATTCTGCCAATAAATAAATCTTCTATTTGTGAAGCTTCTTTAATCATCGCATCATCTAGACCGTATTGTCTCATGATATCATACATTGATCGCACCTCCGATTTCATTAAGCGGAAATGGTGGTCTCGCTAGAGGTTGTAGTGCAATCGACATGAGCTTAACGGGATTATCATCTGCAGCAATTCGGTTTGAACTGAGATGACCACAGCGGTTACAGCGATGAATAATCGCCCATTCACCATTTTTTCTTACCCATACACCAATTGCCTCCATAATGCCACTGCAATTTGCAGCACGATCTCCTGGCAAATTATCGACATGGACACTACTTAAACAGATAGGACAATGGTTCCTGTGATCGCTTCCCGCACCATTTGGTACAATCAAGCTCCCACAACTTTTGCATATAAAATTTTCATGACATGCTTCTTTTTGATAATTATTTTTTTCTTTACGTGAATATTTCAACGTTTGCTCCTCCTAAAGTGTTTTTAACCTTTATGGGAGACTCGAATAGTGTTATTTTATGCAAGCCTCCCGGATTGCAACACTCTCATTTGATTTTTTCAACATATAATAAACTCCTTCCTAAATAATATTCTGTTTGATGTAGGCATTGTTCTTGATGCCCTTTTTAACATATCAATTATAGCAAATATTCTCACAATTTAAACATTAATATAATATTACAGAATATATTCTCCTACTATTGGCTCAAGACGTCATTTAAAAGGTCAATCAATGCATCAACCTCTTTTTCTGCAGCCTCTGTTGGTGAAAATTCTGTTATGACAATACCTGCTATTCTAGCATCCTGACAAATTCCAGCAAACAATCTTTTGATTGTTTCCAGTCCTACACCATCCGGGTCTGGCATATAGACGCTTTTAAAGTCCTGGCTTCCAATAACATCAAGGTCCAAATGAATAAGCACCTTTGATTCAGGCGATAAACTTTCAAGATATTCCATTGCAATCTTCTCCGGATTCTCAATTAATATCTCTGCAGGATAAGTCTTAATATCTTCGTAAGCATAAGACTGATCCAGTGTGTCAGGAGAGAATCCCATTGCTGTGATATGTCTATTTGAGAAGCCTTTTATAGGGCTTACCCACTGGTTGTCCTGAGTAAGGAAGTAGAGTGTGTATGCGGTCGCACCCATGCATTGGCCTGGAGAAGGTCTTCTAATATCTATATGGTGATCGATTGTGAGCAAGCGTGCATTTTCACCATAGACATTGAAAAAATTTCGAAAAAGTCCAGTCAATGTGCTGCATCCACCGCCTATTGCAATGGTCATTTGATTTGGAATGAACACGCTCTCGGTATTTGCTACTTTTTCCCACATAATCAACGGCGCCGGCCAATTTCGAACCGCTCCATAATCATGACGAAAGTGATCATTGTCAATTTCAATATCTCCCAAATCGATGACATCCTTTTCGTCCTTAAGTCTCTCGACCAACCCCGCCTTTCTAAAATATGCTGGACCTAATTCTGGTCCTTTGTTCAATGCACCAATATTTGAGGGAATTCCAACAACTCTAATTTTCATGTCGCCTCCTATGTAACTATTAAAATATGATTTTGTGTGTTACAATGCAATTATACAACACAACTACGTAACTATCAATAATGAATTTAGGAGGTTACAATTGGACAACCTATCCATCATTCTATCCAACTCAATTTGGTTTAATAACCATAAAGGTTCTGAAGTTCTTAAAGATCCAATCTGGATCAACTCAAACCTATCTCATGCATTAGAGCATACATTTGTTGAAATCACAAACCATTTCCTTGAGGACTTGATAACCCTACGATCAATTGCCATCCATGCCTTAACCAACGGAAGGTTAAATGACCATATACTGAAACTCAATGAACTTATATCACAAGTTGAGTATACTCCCGAAATATGCGTCATCAATGAACACATTCAATTGGTCAACACTACTGAAAGCTCACCAGAATCACAAGTTTTGGTCAAAATCGTAACCGATTTAGTCCATCTGTTTGAAACAAATGAAATCAAAAATGTCAGCACTTGCGCAAACGATGACTGTCAGTTCTTTTTTATTGATCACAGCAAAAATAAAAGCAAAAAATATTGTTCGACCAGATGTGGCAATCTTATTAAAGTTCGACGATACAGAGAAAGGCATTGAAACAAAATAGACCCTCCATACGGAGGGTCTATTCAATGATTTTTACTCAGTAACAGATTTTAAACAGTAATCATTAGGATCGATTGCTGGTAAAGTTTTATTTGGTAAGCCTTCAATGTACTCTTTTAGTGGTACATAGTAATTGATATATGTGTCTTCAAAATTTGCTGATGTTTTTTCTCTAACCTTTTCAAACTCTAAATAGTTGTCCTTACCAAGGGCTGTAAAGCTATTGGTGGAAACGGTATATACATCAGTAAGGACGATATCTGACCAGAGCCCTTCATCATTTTGGACTTCTACATTTTGAATCACTTTGCCTTCTTCTTCACTTAAAAATACATCATAACGTAACTTGGCAGCAGCAGGGAAGGCTCCAGATGATCCAGAGTTGAGTGCATAATATGCCGCCTGGTTTAAAACGGCGATAATCTCTTCGCCAGTCATATCCATCATGACAACAGTATTGGAGAAAGGTAATGTTGTAATGGCCTGACTGATTGTAAATTCACCTTCAAAAAATTCACTTCTTACACCACCGACATTTTGAATGGCTACATCTATTCTTGGATTGGCTTTAGCAAAAGCTTGTGCTACAACGAAAGCGGCTTCACTACCTGTAGGTTCCTCTCCTTCAGCAAATGGCGTAGGTATTCTGTCAGCACCCATATCTGTTGAAATGGTTCCAATCACTGTCTCAAGAGATGATTGCATCTCCTCCAGATATGGATTAATGATGTCTTCAACAGTTTGAGACTTCTTCGCAATAGTTAACAATGGTGATTCTTCTATTCTTGCTTCTATGGATGCCTTCACAGTTTCATCGACCTCAACAAGTGTTCCTTCAGCATCTTTTTGTAAATACGGACCAGCTACTGGGATTACAATATTTCCATCAATTTTTTCAACGGCACCTTCCGCATTAAAATCTACATCAACTTTTCCAATACCATAAGCATATTGCCATGCTGTAATGATGTACACTGGATTTCCATCACTATTTTCCACAACAGTCGGATACTCTCCAATAGTTGGATTTGTCTCGTAGTCGCCATGTGTATAACCTTCGAATGGACCAGTTTGACCATAATAAGCTTGAGCAAGACCAACTGCTCCCAACTCTTCTTCGTCTCCAAGTAAGTTATGGGTGTCCCCACCGATGATTACATCAATGCCAGGTACGTTTTCAGCGAACAGGAAATCATTATAATAACCAACATGGCTTAAGAGAATGATCTTGTTTATGCCTTGTCCTTCTAACTCAGCAACATATTTTTTAGCCGTTTCGATTTCATCCGTAAACATAAGGTCATCGGACGCCAGTGAAGAATTCATTGTTTTTTCAACTTTCAAGATACCGATAATTCCAATCTTCTCACCATCGATTTCTTTGATGACATAAGGCTTAATTTGATCTGCAACATCATAAAGCGGACTGGCTTCCATAGGTTGCATATTGGATGAAACAATCGGGAAGTTTGCCACCTCAATCAATTCAGCAAGTCTTCCATCGCCTTCATCAAACTCATGATTTCCAAGTGCATAAGCATCGAGCCCTAGTTCGTTAAATACTTCAAAGTCCACCATGCCTTTAAATAGTGAGAAATAGAGTGTGCCGTTTAACTCACCACTATTCAGTACCAAAGTATTTTCATCTCGATTTTCTTCAATAATAGTAGCTAGACTAGAGAATCCACCTATATTTACTCTAGTTGTTACTCCATCAAATACAAGGTCATATGGAGAACTCTCAAAATGGCTGTGATGATCATTGGTATGTAGAATCTGTAAAGATACAGGTTTGTTAGCCGATAGATCTGGTTCAGGTTCAGTTTCTGTAGGGATCAGCAATGTATCACCTGCGTAAATCAAATTTGGATTTTCCAAATGATTATACTCAGCCAATTCATTCCACGTCATTCCAAATTTTTCTGCGATTCTCCAAAGCACATCACCCGATTGAATGAGATATTGCTCTGGGCCTTCTGCAAATGCACTCACTGAAAATATCTGAATGATCAAAATCAGTGAAAGAACCAAACAGTAAATTTTCCTCTTCATAATCTTATCCTCCCATAATACAGTTGAATTCCACGTCATTGCATAAATGTTTGTACCCAATAGTTATATAAAAAAACACGAAAAAAAGAGTTGATGCTCAAACTTGTTAGTACTATAATGATATTATCAATTAAATACTAAGAATTCCGGAAAGGAGATCTATAATGAAAGTTGTAACTTATTCAAAATACGGTTCGCCTGAAGTTCTTCAAATGAATACCATAGATAAACCAGAGGTAAAGGATCATGAAATATTAATTAATATTCATGCAACGACAGTAACATCGGGAGATGTCAGGCAAAGAAGAGGTACAAGAAAATCATTGCCTTTATGGCCAATCTCTAAGTTTTCCATTGGTTTGTTTAAACCTAAAAAAAACATGCTTGGCTTTGACTTGGCTGGTGAAGTAGAGGCCATCGGTAAAAATGTCCACAAATTTAATGTTGGAGATAAAATATTTGGTTTAACAGGAACGGGGACTTACGTCGAATATAGAAGTATTTCTGAAGAGGGTTTATTTACTCAAATGCCTAGTAATTTAACATATGAAGAGGCAACTTCAATTCCATTTGGTGCTTCTACTGCTTTGTATTTCCTAAGGAAGGCTAACATAAAAAAAGGTCAAAAGATATTGATCAATGGCGCATCTGGTGCTGTCGGCACATTTGCCGTTCAGCTTGCAAAATATTTCGGAGCTGAGGTTACAGGCGTATGCAGTACTAAGAACATTGATTTAGTAAAATCACTTGGTGCCGATTTTGTTGTGGATTATACCAATGAAGACTTTACTAAGAAAGGTAACGTATACGACATAATATTTGATACCTTGGGAAAGAGTCGGTATAGAGATTGTAAAAATATTTTGACTGAAGATGGTCATTATCTGCTAACAGTATTTGGTTACACTCAAATCTTTCAAATGCTGTGGACTTCATTACTTGGTAAAAGAAAAGTTGTTTGTGGAATATGTAAAGAAACCAAAGAAAACCTTGATTATCTTAGAGGACTTGCTGAATCTGGTGCTATTAAACCGGTCATTGATAAGATCTTTAAGCTTGAAGAAATAAGACAAGCCCACGAGTATGTTGAAAAAGGTCACAAAAAGGGTAATGTTGTTATAAGTATGTAAATGAAAATTTGTATGAATAAAAGAGGTGTGAGAATGAGTAAAAAATTAGATGCACTGGGCTTGACTGAGGAAGATTTTTTAAGGGAATATGACATAAGTAAATTCGATCAGCCTTCTTTAACAGTGGATATACTACTGCTTACTATATCTGAGAATAAGGTTGATAATTATAGAAAATTGGCAAATAAATCATTAAAGGTCTTGTTGATCAAAAGAAAGGAGCATCCATTCATAGGCAAATGGGCATTACCTGGTGGTTTTGTCAGAATGGATGAAAGTATAGAAGCCGCCGCTTATAGGGAACTAAAAGAAGAGACCAATGTCAACAACGCCTATTTAGAACAACTCCATACTTATGGTGATGTAGACAGGGATCCAAGAGGAAGAATCATTAGCACTTCATTCATGTCGCTGGTTAATTCGAATGAAATTGATTTGAATCCAGGAACAGATGCTGAAGAAGCCAGGTGGTTTGAAGTTGAATATGATGTCTATAAAAAAGAGCGCCTTTTTAACAAAATTGGCTTCATTGACAATGAATATATCCGGTTATGTTTAAAGAACGATGCCATAAATTTAATGACGGAAATAAAAGCCTCCAGAGTTGTTAGTGGCAAACATGTCTCTTATAATCATACCATTGAATCTAAGGGTGATTTGTCTTTTGATCATGCATTGATCATCCAAAATGGCATTTCTTCTTTAAGAAACAAACTAGAAAGTTCGGATATTATATTTCACATGATGCCAGATTTATTTACTTTAACAGAGCTGCAAAATTCATTTGAAGTTATTTTGAACAAGAAACTTTTGAAGGCAAATTTCAGGAGAAAGATATCCAAGATGGTATCTGAGACATCTCAGTTCACTTCAGATGCCGGTCATCGCCCCTCTAAACTCTATGAATTCAACCCCTTGTGGGAAGACTAAAAGAAAGGATCATAAAATGAAATATGTTGAATGGACAAGATATGGTGGACCTGAGGTTTTAAAACTTTCAATAAAAGAAAAGCCACAAGTTAAAGATCATGAAATATTAGTTAAAATACATGCCACAAGTGTAAGTGCTGGAGATTGCGAACTCAGGGGTTTAAAGTTTCCTTTTCCCTTTAAATTGATCATTCGATTGGTCTTCGGTTTATTGAGACCCAAGGGAAAAGTATTGGGCCAGGAATTATCAGGAGTTATTGAGGCTATAGGAAAGGATGTGTCCCTATTTAAAGTTGGGGATCCTGTCTTTGCCAGTACTGGTTTTAATTTAGGGGCCTATAGTGAATATATCTGTATGCCAGAGCTTCCTAAAACAGGCTCTGTTGCTTTGAAACCCACTAATTTTTCTTTTGAGGAAGCAGCATCCATTCCAGTAGGTGGATTAGAGGCCATACATTTTCTTAAAAAAGTTAATCTTAAAAAAGGACAAAAGCTCTTAGTCAATGGAGCCGGAGGGAGTATTGGTACTATGGTCATTCAATTGGCTAATCATTCAGGTGCCATAGTAACTGCGGTAGACAGTACTGAAAAACTAAAATTTCTATCAAATGTTGGTGCATTTAAAACAATTGATTATTCTAAAGAGGATTTCACCAAAAATGGTGAAACATATGATGTTATTTTTGATGTTGTAGGCAAAAGTGATTTTTCGAGAAGTTTGGATTCTTTAAATGAATATGGTTCATACATCATTGCTAACCCTAGTTCAAAACAAAAGAGAAAAGGTAAAAAAATTAATAGATTGGGCGGGAAAAAAGTATACTTTGATTCAGCCAATCATAGTGCTAAGGATTTAAATGAATTGAAGGACATGGTGGAAGCAGGTCTCTTATCAACTTTTATTGATAAAACTCTTCCACTTGAAGATATTGTCAATGCCCATAAATATGTGGAATCGGGTCACAAAAAGGGAAACCTCGTCATCACAATCAACCACCAATAATTGTAAAACGAAGTTTCTCATATAGTCTAAATCTTACCAATAACCATATTGGTTACAATATAAATAAATACGACCAAAGTTAAAATAATGTATTCATAGAATAAAAAATGTAAATAAGATTGTGTTATTGTTTTCTCAAATTCTCGGTTCAGACGATAGTGGCGCACCATCAAATAATAAGAAATTATACTTGTAAATACCATAAACATATAAATGTAAGGTTCATTACCAATTATAGGAGGCCTTAGAACATACGTCCCCATCACATGAATAATATAATAAATAAGTGATAACTTTAAACCCATGTGCAGGATTGCACTCACAAGGCTTTTAACATATTCCTTGTTCTTAAAATCCGGTAAAAACTTATTCATTACTATAAGAAACAGAAAAGGAAGAAAACCAACAGCCAAGACATAATAAACAATACTGAATAAAGCAGCTAAAACTACTACAATAAGAAATATGCCAATAATTCTAATGGGATTAATGGTTAGAACCTTTGTTGTCTTTTCAACAAGGTCTTGATTGGATGATGCAAAATATATGATCTTTTTGTTATCCATTAAGTCAAAAAATACCAGTCCCTGATCATCACCAAATTCAAAGTAACTTGAACTTAGACTTAAACTCTTTGTTTTTGTCAGCGGTTTAATTTGGGTTTCTTGATCTTCAGACACAAGAACCTCTACGCAGTTTACACCATAATGTACACTTTCTTGAAGCAATATTTTTACTTGATCATCTTGTACATCAAGGATTGTAGGTAGACTGTCATGTATAGAAAATGTTCGGCGGTAATCTGTTAACTTTTTGGATGTGCGAATGTCGTACTGGTGAACAGTCAGATTGTTTTCACCATATATACGATCCGTCCAAACAAAGATTCCGGTCACAACGTCCCCTTCAACGTGGAGATCTCGAATAAATTTTATATAGGTATTTGTTGAGCCTTCTTCTATAAGAAAGTTTTTTTCAACCTCTAAATCTTCATTGAACTGAACATATACAAGATCCACTTCATTGGCATTTCTTACAGTAGCCATCAAATGGTATATGCCTGTGCTTTCGTCTTGATCCAGCGCATATGATTTTATAGGTCCTTCCAGTAAAGGTATGACTTTACCGGGGTCTTCAACATTCATACCATAAAGATTAGAATCACGCTGAAATACAATGGCTTGGCCATATTTCAAATATAATTCCACATCTTCTGCCAGTTTTGTCTGCTTGAATTCAAGGGTATCTAAATCAATTAAAACCTTATGTAAATCGTCGTCAAGGTATACAAGTGTAAGGATGCCTTCTTGGTTTATACTGGTTGAAATCTCCCTTGCATGGAATAAGTTCAAATCAAGGACATCTTCTTCAATGACTTTTCCCAATCTGGATACTTTATAAAACTTGACCTTTTGATCATCAACTGCAGTGATGAGTATTTCCTCATCTGATAGAACTAAAGTATTTACATGACTATCTATATAGTTTTTTTCTCCCGAATGAACTACACCAATCTCAACTTCCCTACTAAAACCCTCCGAAGGACCCGCGGCTAAGAATCTCGACATTGTAAACCCATAAAAACATAATAAGATAAAAATAATGATGATCATAGGCCCTTTGTTGGTTTGATTAAAATTTGATTTGATTTTAAACATAATAACCCCCAAATCTTACTTGTTTGAAGCAGTTTTTTATAGTTTTTACAAAAACCAGATTTCTTGCTCGATTTTATTGATCAGTTGATCAATCGTTTCTTGAGACTTGGACTTAACCAACTCCAACTTGGCGATCATGGTATCTGCAACCTCTTTGCACGCGTCTCTCAGATTCGAAATAAGCATCAAAGTAATGGTTGAAAACCTGGTACTATTTTCACCATTTCTCACATTTCAATTTTTGTATTTCACCATCATCTTTAACGCCAATATATATCGCGTCACCGTTTGTATTTACAAATGCCACCACTCCTTTCAGTTTCTGCCACATCTAACACAGTTCTATCACAGATGGTGGTAGAATACAAGTCAGTTTAATTTTTTGATATTCTTTTTCCGTCAAATCATTTTCTTCATAAATTAATATCGATTAAAAACCAATTGACAACTAAACTTGTCAGTGGTATGCTGTATTTATGACAAACATATTTGTCAATTTGAAAATAATAATTGTCATAAAGAACTTATTACTTGTCAAATATGGGAGGAGAATATGCCACTAACCAATACATTAAAAGTACAAAGAGCAAAGTTAGGGATTAACCAGGGAGAACTTGGACAACTCACTGGGGTTTCACGACAGACCATCAGTTCTATCGAGCGTGGTGAGTATAATCCATCTATCACATTGGTTCTAAAGTTAGCAAAAATTTTTAATACAACCGTTGAAGAAATGTTTGAATACGAGGAGGACAAAATAAATGAATAAGAAATTAATATTAAAAATGGTAATCTTTTTGATTATTGGAGGTATAGTCGGTGCAGGTCTTACTCTGGGATTAGAAGCTGGTAAAGAGATCATAAATAATCAGATATTACCAACACTCGCGGATTATTTGATGACTTACAGTTTTTATATCACTATAGCTGTAACACTCGCATTATTTATACCTACCGTAATCAACTTTACAAAAGGAAAGAAACTTTTATCAAAAGCAGAAGGATTAGAAGATGAAGCTCTTGATACATTAGAGAAGGAAGCTCAAAAGTATTCTAACAAAGCTATGGCTTACAATAACATATTATTGGTCTTAAACTTTATGATGTATGGGATGAGCTTTGATGTTGATGCACCCTATTTCTTAGCGAAGACGGTATTGTTTATGATAATTGCTATTGGCTGCTCAACCACTGAGATCTTAGCAGTTAAACTAATGCAGAAATATGATAATCGTCTCAAAGGCGATCCAACATCCTTGAAATTCCAGAAAGACTCTCTTGAAAGTTGTGATGAAGCGGAGAAGCTTAAAATTTATGAATCTGGGTTTAAATCGTTCCAATTTGTTAAAAATGCTGCTTTGGTGATGGTAATATTATCAATTTTACTGAAAATTACAGGATTTATCGGGACTTTCCCTGTGTTCATAGTATCACTATTTTTATTTATAATTATAGCTTCATATAACTATTATGCGATAAAGGCTGATCAATAATCGTTCATACATGAGAAATTTAAATAAAAGACCTCTTCGAAATATCTAAGAGGTCTTTTTCACATTAATTCTACTCGTGTTCAATGTCAATTTCGAGCAATATCGGTGTATGATCTTGTCTTTCTCCAGAGTCTATCATCTCGGATTTAACAACTTTGTCAGCAAGTCGGTTACTCACTAGCCAATAATCAATTCTCCAGCCGGAGTTATTGATTTTACTTGTTTTTACCCTTTGTCCCCACCAAGTATAAACCCCTGACAAATCGCCATGCAAGTGTCTAAAAGTATCTGTAAATCCTTTGTCTAGCAGATTAGTAAAGCCTTCGCGTTCTTCATCTGTAAATCCTGGTGACTCGTGATTGTTATTTGGATGAGCTAAGTCAATCTCTTTATGGGCCACATTATAGTCACCAGTCGCCAAGACAGGTTTTTCACTATCTAGGCTATGAAGATATTCAGCATACTTTTCATCCCAAACTTGTCTTTCTTTTAGTCTTTTCAGACCATCACCCGCATTGGGTGTATATACTTGTGTGACGTAAAATGATCCAAAATCCAGCGTGATAATTCTTCCTTCTGAATCCATTGGTTCTGGAGCATCAATACTAGGATAAGAAACCACTGGAGAGTACTGCTTTTTATACAAAAACATGGTCCCTGCATAACCTTTTCTAGCAGGTTCCTGAGACGTTCTCCAGACGTAGGAGTACCCTTTATAATGTTCTGCTAAATACTCCATATGCTTTTTGCTTGGGCCGCCAACGGGTAATTTCGTCTCTTGAAGTGCAATTACATCTGCATCCATCTCCATTATAGTATCCATAACCTGTCTCGTTAACACAGCTCTATTTGAATCACTTGTCAAAGCTGCATTCAACGAATCAATATTCCATGAAATTAATTTCAATTTTCTCCTCCTTTTGATGCCCTATGATATCATGTAATCTCGATTCTAAGCTCTTCTAATAACTTCAACTTCATAACCATCTGGGTCAGTTACAAAATAGTATCTTGGTTCTTCTCCAGGAAGTCCCATTAGTTTGCTGACCTTATACCCCATTAGCTCATGGCTTTTGTGTGATGCCTCTAAATCAGATGTGCCTACCGCTAGGTGACTGAAGCCATTGCCGATAACATAAGGTTTTTCTGGATTGTAATTGAAAGTAAGTTCAATTTCATAATGCCCAGATTCATCCGTCAAAAAAACCAGAGTAAATTCATGATCTGGAAAATCTCTACGCTTGGTTTCTCTAAACCCAAGGGCATTTTTATAAAACGCTAAAGATTTTTCAAGGTCCATAACGCGCAAACAAGTGTGTAACATCGAATATTTCATAGTTGGTCTCCTCGTATAATTTATTTGTATTAGGTTTGGTTTTATTTCTTACTAAAATCATAACATTTTTCATATAAAAACTACATATGCAACTTCTGAGTCAAAAAAAATATTCTTCTCAAATCATAACTTCATTTATGGAAAGAATGAAGTTTTCCGGAACCGCCTGTTGTTTACCTGGTACGGTGAGTGGAAATTAAAAAAATAATAAATCATTTTTTAGCAATTATGATAGAATATATTTTATACCATCTAATAATATGAAAAGTATTGAGGAGAAATACATTGAAGAAGAAATCTAGGTTAATCGTATTTGTTGTCCCTATTATTGTTTGCTTAATTGTAATTTACTTACATCTATTATCTCATGAAATGACCCAAAAAATATACTTGCAGCAAACCGAAAAAACCATAATCAATTTGAGAAAAGATTTTTTGAAAGATACTGTAGACAATATCATTTTAGAAATAGATGGATTAAGAGCAACTAAGTACAGCAATTATACAAAAAATACAGAATCTCGTTTAAGGCGATTAGAGGATGAACTGGATCTATCCCATGAAGAATTTATTCAGTTCTTTATTGATACGTTCAGTAATGATTCAAATCTTAATATGTGGACAGCTTTATTATGGGACGAAGCTACTCATAAAATTTTGTATAGTACACCTGATCTTAAGGTGGAAAACTTAGACATTGCAATAAATGATCTGGATTATTTACTGATTTCTAGCTCTGTCGTTACCAATAATCATGTAAGTGCTGTTTTTGGTGTTAGGAAATCATATATTGATGCATTAGTAAAAACTGAAATAGGAGATGCAATTCGCAATAGGAAGTATTCAAGTGATTCCTATGTTTGGGTGAATGAAATCCTCAATTATGATGGTGGAAAAGACTATGCAATCAGACGGGTCCATCCAAATTTGAAAGACACCGAAGGCAATTTTTTGTCAACAGATATGGAAGATATTAAGGGTAACTTACCTTACTTAGAAGAACTAGAAGGCATAAAGGAACATGGTGAGATTTTTTTTACTTATTATTTTAAAAAGTTAGATAGCGCTTTAGTTTCTCAAAAAATAACATATGCGAAGCATTACAAAGACTACAACTGGATTATAGCAATGGGAGTACATTTGGATGATATTGATGCTTATACTGAAATGACTAATAAAGAAATACAAGATTTATCAAGCGTATCCATCATAAAAGTCTTAAGCTATATTTTTGTTGTTTTATTGATTGGATTTATCGTACTCTATTTTTTCGAAAAAAAACATTTATCGAATTCAACTCAATCCCTAGAAAAAGAAATGAATATAGATTCACTTACTAGAGCCTCTAGCAGACGATCCGGTCAACTTGGTTTAAGTACTTCGTTCAAAGCATTCAAATCAACTAGCGAAAATGCTGCGATTATGATGTTTGATATTGACGATTTTAAAGTCATCAATGATCACTACGGTCATAAAGTGGGTGATATGGTCCTACTTGAAGTTGTACAGACAATGAACAAAATTATTAGAAATTCTGATCAGTTAATCCGATGGGGTGGTGATGAGTTTGTGGGGATATTCCCGGGATTAAAGGAAGAACATTTATCAGAATTTGGTGAAAAAATATTAGAGCAGATCTCCAGCACAGATATTCGAATTCAAAATCAACAAATTCCTTTAACCATATCAATTGGCTTTTCATTTTTCAAGGATACCGACCATGATTACAACGATGTTTTAAAAAGAGCGGATGATGCCATGTATGAATCAAAGCAACAAGGCAAGAATAGAATGACTTTGATTTTTTGAAATATATACACTAAAAAAGCTACTGAATTTATTTTCAGTAGCTTTTTTAGTGTATTAGTTCAATCCTTTCAATCCAGCTATATTCCATTAACATCCGCTTACCAGATATTACTGATTTAAAACGATTTGCTTTCAGAGACAATTTCATTTTTGAAAATACTGAAGAAAATCAATGTTCCAATGATATAAAACAAAATAGTAAAGGCGTAAGGCGTATTATAAGTGTAATTAGTCATAATCCAGCCCCCTATCAAAATACCCATAGCTCTCGAAAAATTGTTTAACATGGCACGCATGGCACTCATCAGAGGTCTATGGTGGTCTTCAATGATCTTCATAGAGATATTTCTAATTAGGGGTTGACCCATATTCATCAGTGAGCTTCTAAGAAAAAACGCTATGGCAACTACAATTAGGCCTTGAGGAAAACCAATGACAATCAACAAAGGGATACTCAGCAACTGAGTAATGACGATGATTTTATAATTTCCAAATTTACCACTGAGATAAGGAACACTGAGGCCCCCTATTACAGTCCCCAGTTGAGCAAAGCTTAAAATCAAACCAACAAGGCTTTCTGTTGTGTCCAACATGTATTTTAAATAAACACCAAAAAAAGGTACAATTAGACCTGCGCCAAGTCCAATCATGCCTGTATATAAGAGAAACAAAACGTTAATTTTTGTGAAAAAACCTTTAAATTCATAGAAATCCAGTTTTTTAGTGGGGGCCATGTGCCTTGGCTTTAATTTGCTCAGGGGAAGAATGGCCAGCAAGCTCATCAAGCTGATCGAAATCAAGGCGTAGCGAATAGAAACTGCACCATCCCCATATTTTGTAGAGAAGAAATCTGACAAAACTCCGGTAAGCAAAGAGCCCGTCATAAAAGCAGCATTTCGAGTTGCAAAAGTAAGAGAAAATGCATGCACACGTTCGGCATCATCAGCTTGA
Organism: Clostridiales bacterium; assembly: GCA_021107455.1. Lineage (GTDB taxonomy): Bacteria > Bacillota > Clostridia > Peptostreptococcales > Acidaminobacteraceae > Fusibacter_D. The sequence goes on from JAIOSU010000226.1 coordinate 15,101, forward strand.
GCATAAATAAATGGAGATTCAACAGTAAGCATGGCTGCTTGACCAAACCCAAAAATAATTGCAATCATTTGCATAGGTAAAATGGTTTCTACAGAAACTATAGCTATGCTACTGATGCCCACAATAAAAAGACCCATAATTAAGCTTCTTTTGTGACCAATTCGCTGGGCAAGTGCAGCAATTAAAAAAGCACAAATCCCTACAGAAAAGCGCCTAAGAGATAAAATAGACCCAACAACACTTTCTGAATAACCCAGCTCTTTAACATAAATTCCAAAAAAACCATTGAAAGAAGCGGAGGTAAGACCGTACATAAATACCACAACTATGAATTTTTTAATAACCGGATTTAAATTTTTATAACTCATAAAACTATTATACAATTAAATTTTGAAGCTTGCTATACATCCAATCGTAAGATTATCACATTTCATTCCTTGTTAACCTTGTTTGATTCACCCTCTGTTATCTTAACTTTTTCAGACATCATATACAGCACAATAATCTGTCCAAATGGCACCAATAAAAATAATTGCCACCAAACACTGCGACCGACATCGTTTAATCTCCGAGCTCCTACTGAGAGAAATGGCACTAAGAACAAAATCGCAACAATTTGATTTAATTTTTCATGAATGAGAGTAGCTACAGCCATTACTAGAACCATAAAAAGGAGAAACCACCAATATTCATAGCGTGATGCTTTGCCTGAAAAGTCGGCGAACTCCATAAAAACCATTTTAACAGCCTCAATTGGCGTTGTAGGTTTCTGTTTTTCTTGGATCATCAGCTCACTTGGATCAACTCCCAAAGCTGTTGCTAGCAATTTAAGAGACTCCAAGGATATATTACTTCCATTTTCAACGCGTTGTATAGTCCGAAGGCTCAAATTACATGTCTCACTAAGTTGCTCTTGCGACCAATTCTTACTTAACCTTAAAGTTTTCACCTTATCTGAGTCAATTTTCATAACTTCACTCTTCCTCATCTTCATATGTTTTGAACTCATTATAGACAAAATTCCTTATGGTGTCTACGACAGCAAGACGTCAATTAACCGCAAATTAAACTTAGAGGTGTACCGCATTATCATCACCCGTTAATCTCAAGCACTTCAAAACCAAGAAATAATGATTTTGAATGTTCCTTATAAGTCAAAACGCCTTTATTATTTTCAAAGACTAAAGAGAATTGCTCTGGTGTCACGGTAAATTGTTTTATTTCATTATTCTCAAGTTCAAAATTCAATTCGAAAACCGTCGAAATCAAAGCTGATCGAAAACTGGTCTGATTCCTTATGTATTTAGACTTTAATTTTGCAGGTACCTTCGTTGGCATCATATATTTGAGTTTATAAATGTCATATACCACTGCACAGATAAAAGATAAAGACGAACTGATCAATACTGACATAATTATGCCAAATCGAAATCTCGAAGCATTTAAACCACTGTATATCATATTAACCTCATCAGAACTGCTCAACTCAATTTTCGCATTTGGATTGATGATAAAAATATAAACCAATAGTGATACAGATACAATTGGAATAAATGCAATTAGCCAATCATGCCATAATCTTTTTAGATTTATCATTGTAATCCTCCTTGTTATCTTTTTTAGATACACTAAGTGCTGGTCATATTCGATCATGTGAAGGAGAAAGGTCGGATGAAGATTTTTCATATTTAACTTTCATTTAACACAAACAAAGTCTTATACTTACATTGTTGATGTATACTTTGTTTATAAGTTGATGCTACTCAAACCGTTTCTAAAATCGAAACTATCATAAATCAGCAATAAAAACCTCATTTCCCCTTCATAACGTGTGATTCAGTCATGCGTTCTTTTTTTGTCTGGAGAGATTTCGACATTTACTCTTCGTCCTATCAATTCGTCTTTATTAATTCTAATCGCTTCATCAAGTCCCAAAATAATACTATCATATCTTGTTAATACGGTCCCCATAATGCCTCCTCTTGTATATACTTTATACAACGCTGTGAGATCTACATTCAATATCTCAACCCAACTTAACCGTCACAAGATTCTTGCCTGCTTCTTTAGACTCATATAGTGCAGCATCCACTAATTGATAGAGGTCCTCATAATCCCCCACCAACCTCACACCTGCTAACTGTTCTGTAGTAGTTATTTTAATCATTCTAAACTCCGGTTTATTTGTAAAAACCATTCACTTGATTTCTTAGTTCATCACGTAAATCACTCAAATCATCTAGCGACAACGGCAATATGTCAATGGCTGGGACTGCCATCACGGATTTGTCGTGTCGCTCCAAATAGTTCAAGTAGTGTAAAATAATATGTTGAAGGAATGCCGATGGCATTCAGTACTATTTTGACTGTGATCATTGGTCAATGCAATGGGGTGGTCAGGGCTCTGTAAGGAGTAAGTTATTCCCACATTTGCCTCTTGGAACTGGTACGATGATTTGTATATATTATATTACAAATTCTTACATAACAGTCCATTTTCCTTTGCAGTCATTCAAATATTATCGTTGTACAACGATGCATACTATAACATTTGATCTCGGGGACTTCTCCTTGCATACGCACTTACTATTTTAAAAAGAGTGTTTTGCAACGCAAATTTTTTCGTTGCATTTTCCGTTGATTTTTACAACGAAAATAAATAATTGCCGTTTCCGCCGTACCAGTATCAAGTACGCCTCCTTTATGCAAGATTACCTCTAATCTTTTCAAACAAATCTCCAGAGTAATCCCTAATGTCGGCAACATTCAGCATATTGAATTTTTCATAAACCTGATTGAAATATCTTTCTATCAGCTCTTTCCTAATAATCCTATTGGATACTTCATTTTCACTCAATCCAGCTCTAGTATCTTTCCAAGGTGGTTCAATATGAGTCATTGTTTCTAAGATTTTACCACTGTAACATCCGAAATAATTGATTACAGCATCAATAACTTCTCTTTCACTCTCAGTTAGATCGAAACAATCAAACTGCTCCAAACTATCCTCAATTGGATTATAGCCACGATTTCTATACTTCGAATATATTTCCCTGTACACAGGTCCATGAACCCATGCTTCACAATCTTCATCGAACATAAAGTTGCCTTCAAACACTTTATGGAAAGCCTGCGTGAAATAAAGAAGTTTTTGTAGAGCTAAGGGGGTTATTTCAACACTTCTGCTTATAATATAATTGCACGCACTTTCAATTTTAGTGTCAATGATACAGGTATTAGTTTTACTAAGTACTTTTGTTGTTGCATCAAAACTTTTTCTAAATGCGGCTTCTACAATTTTATCTTTATTAGATATTAAAAGTTCAAGATAAGCATCTGGCGACTCACCAATTCTAATTAAGAGGTCAGAATAAGTTTTGGATGGAATATCTCCACTAACAAATCGAGTAAGAGTAGTTTCACCCCATCCCAGTAATAAAGACATTGGTCTTTTACCTATGTTATATTTTTCTAATAAGTTTTCTATTTCAGGTACAGTGATTAACCCCTCAGTTATTCTATATGCACTATCCATCGCCTCTATATTCGCGTCCCTCAACTCGGAAGCAAAGATTTCACTACCACATACTGAGCAGTAGGCAATCTTTTCTTCAAAATGGATTACTTTATTCTTAATCTCTTTCGTTCTAACATTTTCTTCGATCCGATATTCTTCATAATCTCTACATTCTTCGCAAAATGCTTTCATATCTTTGCCTCCTTTATCAATTTACTTGAATAAGTATTTGATTGGCTTATTTCTTTCATGGAATGAAACAATAATGATAATATCCTCTCCACTTAGTGTTTGAGTTTTATTTGTCTTGATATAAATGTCTACAGAAATTAATTCTCCCCACCGATCCAATTCATGTTCCTTATTGAATATGTATAAAATTTCATGAGAAAATTTCGGATTTTTATTAGTAACAGCATAACAAAAATCATCGAACTCCAAATTCATGAGAATCTCCTTCTCTTTTTTAGAGTCAATCCTGAAATCCTCCATAAACTTTATATTCTCTTCTCGATTGCTATTTCTCGAAATAGTGTATTTGTTATCAAGTACCAACTTTTTCAACTTCTTCAAATATGCTTTTATATCATCAGGTGTAAAATCTAATAATTTTTTTGTCTCTAATTTTTGTTCGTCCATTTAGTCACCACTCTCTCTTTACTTATTAATAGTATACCCTTATGTTTCGCAAATATCAAATAAATCGTATCAATTGATACATTTTATTTGATGTAAGTAATTATTGACTACCACTACGAACAAAGCTACGATCAA
>JAIOSU010000098.1 GCA_021107455.1 Clostridiales bacterium
CCATCACTACCGCACCGAGTGCCACAGGTGTTTTGATAACCGTCAGAGATACGGGCAAAGGCATCGATCCGCAATATATCCACAAAGTGTTCGATCCGTTTTTCACCACGAAACCGGTGGGACAGGGTACGGGACTTGGACTTAGCATTTCACATAGCATCATAGTTGAAAAACATGGTGGGGAACTCAAAGTGGAAAGCGAACCCGGCATGGGAACTTGTTTTTATATTGAACTTCCACTAGCCAAAACCACCACAAAACTAGTATAATGAATTAAAAGCCCTCATTGTGTGTGATCAGTCACTCGAATGGGGGCGAAACCGTGTTTATGGAGGAGATATGATCAGGACAATCATCTGGTTTGCATATTTTTGGCTTATACTAATTGTATATATGCCGTTTTTATGGTTTGCGCAGCGAATAGAGAATATTGATGAACGCGCCGCATATGCGGATAGAAAAGCACGTTACTGGGCAGAGCATCTCCTTGCACTTGCAGGGGCTCACGTGACAGTGACGGGAAGTGAGAAAATTCCCGAAAATGGCGCTGTTGTATATGTAGCCAATCACCAAAGTAATTTTGACATCCCGCTCATGATTGCATTCACACCAAAACCAAAGGGCTTTATTGCCAAAGTCGAAATTCTCAAAATGCCGATGATCAGAAGCTGGATGCAGCATATGAGATGCGTCTTCATTGATAGGGAAAATATCAGACAGCAGGTAAAGGCAATTTCGGAAGGTGTAGCCACACTCAAATCGGGACATTCCATGATCATATTTCCCGAGGGCACCAGGAGCAAAGATGGCACAATTGGTGAGTTTAAAGCAGGCAGTCTCAAATTGGCGACAAAATCTGGTGCCACTATAGTCCCTGTTGCAATTCATAACTCCATCGGTTTAATGCAAAAGGGGTCGTTCATCATCCATCCATCTGAGATCAAGATGATCATCTGTGATCCTATAGAAATCACAGCAGAGATGAACAAAGATACCCATGGTCTGGCTGAAAGCATCCGAACAATGATAGAAAAGGAGATCCAAAATATATGAGAATTTTAATAAAGGATACGGCCATTTTGAGAATGGTCGATCAAAATGAAGGTATATTATACGGTGACATAGCAATCGAAGATGACAAAATTGTCGCCATCGGTTCGGTGCCTGAGGGGTTTGCCCCGGATCATGTCATTGATGGCAAAAAACAGCTGGCAATGCCTGGATTGATCAATGCCCATACTCATATGGCCATGTCACTCATGAGAAATTATGCGGATGATTTACCGCTGATGACTTGGCTCAGTGAGAAAATTTGGCCTATAGAAGCCGGCCTTACACCTGATGATGTTTATCTCGGAACAATGCTTTCCATCGCTGAAATGATCAGGTCCGGCTCAACAACTTTCAATGATATGTATTTCGAGATGGAAGAAGTGGCAAAAGCCGTAGAAATCTCCGGTGTCAGAGCCAACCTTTCAAGAGGAATGATTGGAAATGACACAGAAGGACATGAAAAACTTGAAAATTCAAGAGCATTTCACGAAGCTTGGAATGGCAAAGCGGAGGGGAGAATTTTGGTTGATGTCGCGCCGCATGCACCATATACTTGTTCTGACGGATATATAAAAAAAGCGGTTGAACTTAGCAAGGAATTGAACACACAAATTCATATCCATTTGTCAGAAAGTCTTTTTGAAGTCAATGAATCCCTTGAAAAATACGGTGTGACCCCAATTAAAAAAATGGAAGATCTCGGTGTCTTTGAAGTCAAAACAAACGCAGCTCACTGTGTCCACCTACACGAGGAGGACTTTGAAATCCTGAAAAAGCATGGTGTGAGCGTCCTATATAACCCAAGCAGTAACCTCAAACTCGGAAACGGTTTTGCAAAAATCAGCAAAATGGTCGAAATGGGCATCAATGTCGCACTGGGAACGGATGGTTCTTCATCCAACAACAACATCAACATGTTTGAGGAAATGCATTTATGCGCGCTGGTCAATAAGGGCCTTGAAGCAGATCCGACAGCAATTCCGGCATATAAAGCACTTGAAATCGCGACCATTGGTGGAGCGAAGGCGCTTGGAATTGACAGTGAGGTGGGAACTCTTGAAATTGGAAAGAAAGCGGATCTCATCTTGATTGATCTGGACAAACCTCATTTGATTCCACAGTATGATCTCGTGGCAATGCTTGTTTACTCGGCGGCTGCAAGTGATGTCAAAACAGTGCTGTGCAACGGCAAAGTATTGATGCAGGATTACGAAATCAAATCATTTGACGAAAAGTTGATATTAGTTATGGCGGATGAAGCGGCACACAATCTCGTCAAGCGTACCCAAAAATAAAGGAGGATGGCCAATGGCTTCTTTTCAGGCAATATCTTATGAGAACTCAGTAATGACATTGATCGACCAAAGAAAGATTCCGCTCGAGAAAACATATATTGAATGCAAAACTCTTGATGATGTGGTCTTTGCCATCAAAGACATGATTGTAAGAGGCGCACCTGCAATAGGAGCGACCGCTGGATTTGGTATGGTCATCGGTGCAGTACAAAACAAAGCTTTAGGGCTGGATCAATTGAAAGAAAAAATGCAGGAAATAAAGAAAACTCTGGACGATGCACGTCCTACAGCAGTGAATTTGGCGTGGGCGACTCAAAGAATGCTGGACACTCTCAGTACTTTTTCAGGACCTGATGTGGACTCGCTCATTGCACATCTTGAAAAAGAAGCATTGGAAATCTTTAATGAAGATGCTGGTTTCTGCAAATCTATAGGCTTTCATGGCAACACTCTTATTGAAGAAGGTGATGTGATTTTGACACACTGTAATACGGGTGCGCTTGCGACCGTGGCATATGGAACCGCACTAGGCGTCATCAGGGAAGCTCATTTCAGCGGTAAAAACATTTCTGTTTATGCCGATGAGACCAGACCGAGACTTCAGGGCGCCAAACTGACCGCATGGGAACTCGTAGAAGAAGGCATCCCAGCGACATTGATTGTGGACAGTGCAGCTGCTACTCTGATTCGTGACGGTAAAATTGATAGAATCATTGTTGGTGCGGACAGAATCGCCAGCAATGGGGATGCGGCAAATAAAATCGGAACTTTCATGTTGTCGGTCATTGCAAAAGCATATGGTGTGCCTTTTTATGTGGCTGCACCGACTTCCACAATCGATTATGACATGGTCTCAGGAGATGAGATTGAAATCGAGGAAAGGGATGCTGAAGAAGTGACTGTGATCGGTGGAGTCAGAATTGCGCCAGAAGACATAAAAGTCTACAATCCCGCATTTGATGTCACACCGGCTGAAAACATTACCGCAATCATTACAGAACGTGGAGTGGTATGGCCACCTTTTGGTGAAAACCTTATGAAGATCAAACCTTAGGGAGGAAGAATGAGAAGAGCTATAATAGGCGGCACAGGTGTTTATGATGCCGGAAGTGAAGTGAAAACCGAACAGCTCGTCACAGCCTATGGTGATGTCACCTATGACGTGATGAAGGTGGAGGGCAGAGAAATTATATTTCTACCGAGACATGGTAAAAAACACAGTACACCACCTCATAAAATCAACTACAGAGCCAATATGATGGCACTGAAAATGCTGGATGTGACCCATGTATATGCAACAGTTGCCGTCGGTTCCATGAATGATGCTTACGAACCGGGCGATGTGTTCGTCATCACGGATTTCATCGATTTCACCAAATCACGTGTCCAGACTTTTTTTGAAGGTGATGATGGTCCTGTGGCACATGTGGAAATGACCGAACCCTACTGTGGGACTCTGAGAGCTGCATTTAAAGAGCAGGCACAAAAGTCAGGTGTGGAAATCAAAGGGGATGCCGTATACGTCTGTACGGAAGGTCCGAGATTCGAGACGGCTGCAGAAATCAGAATGTATCATCAAATGGGCGGGGATGTGGTTGGAATGACCAACGTTCCAGAAAGTGTCCTCGCAAAAGAACTGGGGATGTGTTATGCCGCAGTTGGGGTCATCACAAATTGGTGTACCGGTATAGAGGGAAAACACATCGAAGGGCATCAGATTGCTGAATCCATGGAGAAAAACAAAGTGAAGATCACTCAAACTTTCATAGAGGTTTTGAAAGAGGAAATTGATGTCAATAGCTGTAAATGTGACAGATCGTTGATTGTCTTATAAAAGAGGGAGGACAATATGTCTTTAAAACACCAAATCGCCAGAAAAGAAATTATTGATGCCGGGAATCAAATGGTCAACTCTTCACTCGTCATAGGCACATGGGGAAACATCAGTGTTAGAATCGTCGATGAAGATCTGATTGCCATCACACCAAGCGGTGTGGATTATGACAAACTCATTTCAGAGAATATTCCAATCATCGATTTTGAAGGCAACCTTATAGATGGCAATATGAAACCGTCCATAGAGCTTCCAATGCACCTTGAGATCTACAAAAAGAGACCTGATATCGGTGCAATTGTCCACACGCACTCCACTTATTGCACCGCTATGGCGATTGCCAGAAAACCGATTCCGGCATCTTGTGAGGATCTGATCCAAATCGTTGGTGGAAATGTACGTGTTTCAGAGTACAGATTGCCTGGAACGGATGATCTTGGCAAAGTGGCTGTGGAAGCACTTGATGAACGTAACGCTGTTCTGCTCGCAAATCACGGTTTGCTGGCAGCGGGTAAAAATTTGAAAGAGACCATTAAAATCGCATTTATTTGTGAAAAATCCGCTCATGCAACTTTGCTTGCGGCAAATATTGGTGGTGCGATTGAACTTTCCAAAGAAGAATGTGATATCATGAGAGACTTTTATCTCAACAAATACGGACAGAGGTAAGCGTATGAATGGCGATGTGAAAAAAATGGGATTCAATACAATGGCAATTCATTCCGGTGAACCGGATAAACATGCTGAAAACGCTTTAAATCCGCCAATTTTTCAGACGTCGACTTTTGTATTCGACAGCATTGAACATGCCGGTCGTGTCATGAATTTTGAAAGCGACGACTATGTCTACACCCGTGGCAACAATCCGACACTGCGCATTTTGGAAAACAAAGTGGCTGTTTTGGAAGGCGGCGTAGGTGCGGTCGCATTCTCATCAGGTATGGCCGCAGTAAGTTCTGTGGTGTTATCACTCACAGAGCCTGGAGATATGGTGCTTTATCATAATGTGCTTTATGGATCGAGTTATTCGTTTTTGAATCAATTTCTCAAAAAATACAAAGTAAATGCCCAGAACACAGATTTTACGGATCTTGATGATTTAAGACGAAAAGCGGAAGCCTTAAGACCGGCTGTGCTTTATTTTGAAACTCCAGCAAACCCGAATCTCGATATTATCGATATTGAGGAAGTCGTTGCGATTGCCAGAGAATTTGGAGCTAAAGTGGTCATTGACAACACGTTCTGTTCCCCATATTTACAGAGACCGCTAGAGTATGGTGCGGACGTGGTCCTTCATAGCGCCACCAAATATTTGGGTGGTCATGGTGATGTCGTCGCGGGAATCGCGGTATCAAATGACCAAGATTATGTGGACTCACTTAAATTTGAATATATGTGTGAACTCGGCGGTGTACTCAGTCCGTTTAATGCTTGGTTGATCCTTAGAGGCATAAAGACCTTGCCATTAAGACTCGACCGTCACTGTGAAAGTGCTCTCAAAGTTGCACAATTTTTGTCTGGGCACCCTAGAGTGAAACGGGTCATGTATCCGGGACTTGAAAATCATCCCGGTCACGAGATAGCAAAAAAACAGATGAAGGCGTTTGGAGGCATAGTGAGTTTTGAAATTGACGGATCACATGAAGATGCGATCAAAGTAATCAATTCTGTCGAGCTTGCAAAGATTGCTGTAAGTCTTGGAGACACCGAGACTCTGATTCAGTTGCCTGCTGCAATGACTCATATTGGCTATTCAGACGAAGCGCTTAAATCCATAGGACTCAGTAAATCACTCATCAG
>JAIOSU010000190.1 GCA_021107455.1 Clostridiales bacterium
CTTAAAGTTTGCTGAAGGGAAGTTGATTCCACTTCCTTCAGGAAAGGGTATGCTTTCTTTAGGATTGTGAGTTTTTTGGCATACTCAATGTAGCCAAGATATTTGTCGCTTATTGACAGGGCTAAAAAATGGTTGTAGATGAACCTGCTACAGCCGATGTTCTTATTGATCAGTTCAACTTGACTAATTGTTGGATATATTCTATATTTGTAGGCTCTGTGCATACGAATCAACCCCTTGCAAATAGTATATCACAACGCAACAAGCAGAACAAGTGTTCGTTTAAAAATTAAGCAATTCATCTCCCACCTAAGAGGAAGGAGTATTCTTGCTATTGATGATAAATTTTGAGTACTTATTATTGTATAAGAAAAGGAGAATCAATGAACACAAATAGAAATACTATGCGCAAAGAATTGTATATTTTCTTTTTTCTGACTCTTTTGATTACCTGGATTCTATGGACACCATCTGTCCTTGCTGCTATGGGATTTGATATGCCAGCAGTATTATTGATTATTTCTATGATGGCCAGTTTTACACCAAGTATTTTAGGTCTGTCCTTACACCGCAAATACTTGGGTAAAGAAGCGTTTAAAGAAGATATGAAAAAACGACTGAATTTTGACTTTTCAAAAAAATGGCTAATTGGAATACCGGTTTTCTTCTTTGGTACAGCAGTTTTAAGTTATATTATAATGAAATTTTTTATTCAAGAGTTTGAAGCGGTCAATAAGGTTTCCTGGATTATGACTCCACTTGTCTTTTTACAAATTCTTTTCATCGGTGGTGCGTTTGGAGAAGAATTTGGCTGGAGGGGCTTTGTACAACCAAGAATTCAGAAGTTGATTCATCCATTAATAGGAACTTTGCTTTTAGGATTTATTTGGAGTTTGTGGCATCTTCCACTTTTTTTTATGGATGGGACAGTGCAGTCCAATATGCCAATTTGGCAATTTATGTTGCAAAACACGCTGATTACCTTTTACTATACATGGCTTTATAACAAAACGAGAGGAAATATTTGGTTGATGATCTATCTACATGCCATTGCCAACACTTCAGCGGCTGTAATACCTTATTGGCAAAATAATACTGGACGAATGATAGGATTTGGAATTTTATGCATTGGATGTTTACTGCTTTATGCGATCAAACCATTGCAATGGAACACTGAAAAGGAATTAACTGTATAGAGTCTAAATTTTTTGATAGCTGTAAACTAATAATTGAGTTATTTGAGAGGAAGGTTGATCATGGTATTTTTGATTCCAATGGTGTTACTTGTTGTATTTGGCTGGTTGATAAAATACAAAAAAGTAACCTGGCTGATTTCAGGGTATAACACTGCCTCTGAGGAAAAAAAGAAGGAGTATGACATTGAGAAATTATGCAAGTACATGGGGAATTTTTTGTTTGTATTGGCAAGCGTTTTTTTTATCATGTCTGTGTTGAGTATAGTGTTGAGCAGTTACGCTGAAAGAATTACTATTGTTGGCTTTGTGTTTTTGTCAATTGTGATCATATGTGGAATCATCTTCATGAATACAGGGAATCGGGTGAAAAAATAGAGTTGTGTCAGAACAGCTGGTGGCATATCTGTGGGTACCACATACTGACTAACCCCTTGATTAAAATTGCCATTAAATATTGAAATCAAGATTGAAAATTCAGCACGATTTGTCCTATGCGGAATCTTTTTCTGCGTTAAAATAAGTTATGGTACAAATCGAGGGAGGGGCACATGAAACGCTATCTTCAAAAGGCTATAGATTATATAGACGCACATATTGAGGATCCGATTAGCTTAGATGAAATAAGTGAGTATGTCGGATTCTCGAAATTCTATCTCAATCATATGTTTAGCGTATATACAGGTCTGTCCATTATGGCATATGTGAGAAGAAAAAAACTAGAGTACGGCCTGGAACTCCTTAAAACGGAGCGCCGTATTATTGATATTGCTATGGCTGTCGGTTATTCGTCCGAACGGGCTTTTTCTAGAGCTGTGGTCAATACATATGGTAACTCACCGTCTTATTTTCGAACCAATGCTATTATTAAGACACGCAAACTCAATATTTACGATATGACGTTAGATGTGGATGATGAACGTGTTTTATCTGGGTTTCCTTCGACCTTTGATACCATTAAACAAAATATAATGGAAAGAGGGATTAAGAGTATGAAGAAATATTTAAGTGATGTGCGATATGAAGTGATTGAAAGTATGGTGGTGGTAAGTGGACTTTCAGTTGGTGCTGAACCAGAAGAGTTTATAATCGGAAAGATGAATCAGTTGGCAGAACAGTATCAACTTAATGTCTTGAGAACTTTTGGATTTGATTCACCCGTAGATACCCCTGATGTTACTACTTTAAGGGGATATGAACTTTGGTTATCTGTTGAGAGAGAAGACCTTGAAAAACTTCCAAATCCTGAAAAATTTGATTTCGAAGGTACAGAGGTGACGGTAAAAAATATACCAGGTTATAGGTATGCAACATTGCGGATTGAAGATCCCTTTTCAAATCCATTTGAACGCATCGGAACAGGCTGGCAGTATTTGGTGAAGTGGCTGGAAGACCATGATTTCAAAGCATCTGATTTTGAGCGATGTCATCAAGCAAATTGTCTTGAGGAAGTGAAAGAAGTCGGTGGCGTCACGGTGATGGATATTTATATTCCCGTTGATCGCAGTTGAAGGTGTTAAGATAAAAAAGGGGAGTTGATTATGAAATATTTAGGATCATGTCTTTGTGGTGAAGTTACTTTTGAAATAGAAGGAAATTTTGACAATTTCTATCTTTGCCATTGTGAGAGATGTCGTAAAGATACAGGTTCAGCGCATGCAGCTAATCTATTTTCTTCTACAGCCAAGCTAAAATGGCTTTCCGGTCAAGAAAAATCAAAGACCTTTAATTTTCGTTCAGAAGGGCACATAAAAAGTTTTTGTACGATTTGTGGATCGGCTTTGCCAAATATCCAAATGGACGGAAAATTGTTGGTCGTTCCTGCAGGAAGTATTGACAGTGATATTGACATAAAGCCGCAAGGACATATCTATTATGCAAATAAAGCAAATTGGGATACAGAGCTTGAGAAAGTATCAAAGTATAAAGAGCTGCCAAATGAATGAAAAAAAGGTGAATATAATGGATAAAGAAAAACTGATAAGTTTTTTGAAAGCAAAACCGGATGTGAATCTCTTTGTTGATGAGGTCATCCAAAACAAATCAAATTTGGATATATTGTTTGAAATTGTCAATACTGAAACATCCAGTATTAAATATGCGTGCTCTAAAATAATCCGCTTGGTCAGTGAGCTAAGACCGGATTTGATCTATCCTTACTTTGAAAATGTTACTAAGTGGCTCCACCACAAAAACAGTTTCATCAAATGGGATGGGATTCTGATCTTGTCCAATCTTTCTGAAGTCGATCATGAAGATAAGTTCAAAGCAGTTTTTGAGGTTTATTTTGGATTGATTGACGATCCACAGATGATCACAGCAGCTAATGTGATCGGTAATGCATGGAAAATTGTGCTTGCAAATCCAGAACTGGAAAGTGAAATCACAAGACGTCTGCTGAAAGTCCCACAAATAACCTATTTGAATAAAGGTGAACCTTCACCTGAGTGTAATTGCATAGTATGTGGACAGGTACTTGAGTGCTTCGAGAAGTATTTTGAACACTCAAAGCATCAAGCGGAGATAATCAATTTTGCAAATGCCCAGCTGGATAGCGGTCGTAAATCTGTGGCAAAAAAAGCTGAGAAGTTCTTAATGTCTAATTAGAATGTCATGCCCCGAACTGCGCTGAGATATGCCATTGAGAAGATGCCTAAGGATTTGAAGGCACAAGCAATAATAAAGAGGTGAAACATGGAGAAAACGCTAATAGCATACTATACAGGTTCTGGTAGTTCCCGTCTGGTAGCACAGGAAGTCAGAGACCAACTGATTGCTGGGGGAGTCTCAGTGGAATTACATAGGTTAACCAAAGCATCGAAAGAGGAAATAAAGCGAAAGGTAGAGGTGTTTAATGACCTCATTTTGATTTACGCAGTACACGCCTTCAACGCACCTAATCTGGTTTATGAATGGTTAAGCGAGTTGGAGGAACAGCCTACTTTAGCTGGTCAGCGGAAAAAAGCAATGATCATCTCCGTTTCAGGGGGTGGTGAGATACTGAGCAATACCGCATGCCGTGTCACTGCTAAGCGGTGGCTTATAAAGAAGGGCTACAATGTTGTGACAGAGGCTATGGCGGTGATGCCGAACAACTGGATGTCTCCGACGCCTTTAGGTGTTTCGAAAGCATTGGTTGAGATTTTACCAGATAAAGTGAATCAGTGGCTGGTGGCTTATTCTCAAAGTAAGCCTTACCCGTTTTACCAAGTGAAATTTGTGGATCGAATGATTACGAGGCTTGGAAGACTTGAAGTCAAAGGGGCAAGGAGTTTCGGGAAAAGCATCCAGGTCAGTGAGTCTTGTAATGGATGTGGATGGTGTGAAAGCCATTGCCCAGCATCTAATATTAAGCTTGTGAAAAGCCATAGCACTGAAGCATCAAGACCTGAGTTTGGTAAGGGGTGCGATTTTTGTCTAGGTTGTATCTATGGGTGTCCTCAAATGGCACTCACACCAGGAAAATATAAGTTTGCTGTGATAAAGACCGGGTATCCATTGGAGGCATATCAGCATCGCCCTGAAAAGCCAATGACAGATGCAGATCTAATGACATTGCTAAAAGGACCCTCATGGAATGGCATCAGGAGGTATTTGGACCTATGAGAATATCACAAGAAAAAATCTATAAAAGATACAGTTTCATAAGAAAGGTCACATTTTGGACACAGCTTTCTATTGTGTTGATGTTACCGCTCGTAGGTATTATGATGTACGTTTTCGGTGATCAAGGAACCCTTGGTAAAATACTTATGGCAATTGGTGCTGTGTATTTAGGAGTTACTTTCTTTGTCATTTTTGTGCTTAGACGATGCCCCAATTGTTTAAGTCATTTCCCCGGTTATGTGTTTGATCCAAAGAAATGTCCTTATTGTGGAGTGGAACTGAGAAAATGATTCTCTACTTTTCGTAGGTGTTAATTTGTCCTCATTTCAAATAGAATATAAGCAAAGAGGAGGATGAAATTATGAATCAATATGTTACAGGAGCGGTTATTAAGGAACTGCGTGAGAAGAACAAGATGACGCAGGCGAATCTTGCGGAAAAACTCTGCGTTACAGATAAAGCCATTTCAAAGTGGGAAACAGGTAAGGGGTATCCAGATATAACTTTGCTTGAACCAATTGCCAGTGTATTCAATATATCGATTACAGAACTTATTTCTGGTAATGCAGTGAATAATGCCAATGTCTCAGCCAATATGATGAGATCCAAATTTTTTGTTTGCCCAGTGTGTGGTAATAGCATTCACGGAATGGGGGAGGCTGTAATCAGTTGCCATGGAATCACTTTGTATCCACTGGAAGCAGAAAAAACGGATCAAACGCATAAGGTGGCGATTGAAAGAGTTGAAGACGAGTATTTTGTTACAGTGGATCATGAGATGAGTAAGCAACACCATATTTCGTTTATTGCAACTACATCACCGGATAGAATTCAAATGGTCAAACTATATCCGGAGGGGAACGCGGAAGCCAGATTCAAGATCAACGGAGTGAAAGACGTTTATTTTTATTGCAACAAAGACGGATTATTCAAGAGTTCACTCCCCCTCATTAATTCATTATAAATCTAGTAATTTTAGCCCGACTAACAAAAAAAATATTTTTTTTGTAACCCTTGCGAATACTGAGTCTAATGGTGGTCAAATTCCGAAAAACAGCACTAAAAATTTGACAACGCACAAAAAATGCATATATACTTATCAAGATGGGAGCCTTCAATTTGGGACTCCTTTTATATTTTATAAGCATTGAAAATAGAAAATATTTTTAAATATAAATAGTGAATGAAGGGAGAATTAATGAACAAAATTGAAGTAAGAGAATTAACAAAAATCTTTGGAAAGAATCCCAAGCAGGGGATTAAACTTCTCAAAGAAGGTCAATCCAAAGATGCTATCCTGGAGAAAACCGGCATGACAGTTGGTGTCAATAGGGTATCATTTGATGTAAAAGAGGGTGAGGTTTTTGTAATCATGGGTTTATCCGGCAGTGGTAAATCAACATTGGTCAGATTGATCAACAGATTAATTGAACCTAGTCATGGTAGTATTCTGGTCGACGGTGAAGACTTGTCAAAAATGGATAAGAAAGCATTAATTGAAACCAGAAGAAAAAAGATGAGCATGGTGTTTCAAAATTTCGGTTTGTTTCCACACAGAACCATAATTGAAAATACTGGTTTTGGATTGGAAGTACAAGGTGCCGAAAAAGCAGAAGTTGAAACACAGTCGAAACGAGCCTTGAAAATGGTCGGCCTTAAAGGCTATGAAGATCAGTATCCGAAACAACTTTCAGGAGGTATGCAACAAAGGGTTGGTCTGGCAAGAGCACTAGCAAATGATCCGGATATACTTCTGATGGATGAGGCTTTCTCGGCACTTGATCCGCTGATCAGAAAAGATATGCAAGATGAACTGTTGGATTTACAGCAGACCATGAAAAAGACAATATTATTCATAACACATGATTTGGATGAAGCGCTTAAAATTGGTGATCGGATTGCTCTGATGAAGGATGGAGTTATCGTACAAATTGGTACTCCTGAAGAAATTATGATCAAACCATCAGATGAATATGTTGAGAAATTTGTTGAAGATGTCGATCGTTCAAAAGTCTTTACTGCAGCGCATGTAATGATAAGACCTGAGACCATTCAAATTGAAAAGCATGGACCAAGAGTTGCACTTCAACGAATGAAGCAAGCTGGTATTTCCAGTGTGTATGTTACTAAGAATAATCATGAACTTTATGGTATTGTGACTGCAGAAGTTGCGGCTCAAGCTGTTGAAAATGGAGTTAAGGATTTAGAGGCAATTGTAATTAAAGACGTTCCAACCGTTTCAATGGAAACAACCTTGAACGATTTGTTTGCTGTAATTTATGACAGCCCAATTCCTGTAGCTGTAACAGAAGGAAAATTCCTGAAAGGAATTATTGTGCGAGGCGCTGTACTAGCTGCTTTGGCAGGAAATGAGGTGAACCTTGGTGAATAATATACCACAATTACCGCTGGTTAAATGGGTGGATGTAGCAGTGAGTTACTTGAGAAGCAATGCTCGTTGGATCTTCGATCCAATAAGTGATTTTCTGGATGCATTTGTAAATATAATAAGTGATGGATTGATGATTTTACCACCACTTGTCTTTATCGCTTTGATGGTGATCATAACGGTTATTTTAACCAAAAAAATATGGGGATTGCCTGTATTTGTATTACTTGGGCTGTCACTTATATGGAATTTGGATTTTTGGGAAGGGACAATGCTTACACTCGCATTGATTCTTTCGTCGAGTATGATCGCGATTGTTATTGGAATACCTGTTGGAATTTGGATGGCAAAAAATAGAACCGTTGAAGGTATTGTAAAACCGATACTGGATTTCATGCAGACGATGCCTGCGTTTGTGTATCTCATACCTGCAGTTTCTTTCTTTGGAATTGGTATGGTGCCAGGCATCATCGCATCGGTGATCTTTGCAATGCCACCTGTGGTGCGACTGACCAATCTAGGTATCCGTGAAGTATCGACTGAATTGATTGAAGCATCAGATGCATTTGGAGCTACTGGCTGGCAGAAACTTTATAAGGTCCAACTTCCTCTTGCAAAGAATACGATTATGCAAGGTGTTAACCAAACCATTATGCTTGCACTTTCTATGGTAGTAATCGCTTCAATGATCGGTGCTGAAGGCCTTGGTACAGAAGTATACAGAGCTATCGGGAGAAACCAGGCAGGTCAGGGCTTTGCATCTGGTATCGCAATTGTTATACTTGCAATTATTCTTGACCGATTGATTCAAGTATTAAATAAAAAGAAGTATTCAATTTAGTCTAATTCTTATTTCGATATTGAAATAAGTAATGATATATTAAAGGAGGCAACAAATTTATGTTTAAGAAAAATTATATGAAGTTCGCATTGGTTGCAGTAGCAGTTTTTGCATTAGCTTTAGCAGGTTGTACTAATGATGTTGAAAATGGTGGAGAAGAAGCGGTTCTTTCAATAGGTGAGCAACTCGATTACACCATTACAGGTATTGATGCAGGTGCTGGCGTTGTGCGTTCAGCTGAGCAAGCAGTAGAAGATTATGGACTCAACTACACAGTTCAATCCAGTTCAGGTGCAGCAATGACACAGGCACTTTCTGATGCAATAGCTAATGAAGAACCAATTATTGTTACTGGATGGAATCCGCACTGGAAGTTTGCAGCTTATGACCTTAAATATCTTGATGACCCTAAAGGATCATTTGGTGAATCAGAAAACATCAATTCAATTGCAAGATTAGGATTAAGTGAAGATATGCCTGAAGCTTACCAAATATTAGACAACTTCTTTTGGGAAGGTTCAGATATGGAAGATGTCATGATTCAAGTTAATAATGGTGAAGAACCTGAAGACGTGGCTAGACAATGGGTGGATGAAAACCAAGATAAAGTTGCAGTATGGACCGAAGGTGTGGATGCTGTAGATGGCGTTGAAATCAATCTCGCTTATGTCGCATGGGATTCAGAAATAGCATCAACGAATGTTATAGGAACTGTTCTTTCAGACATGGGATATGATGTAACACTTACACAAGTAGAAAATGGACCTATGTGGGAAGCGGTAGCCTCGGGACAAACAGATGCAATCGTTGCTGCTTGGTTACCTGGAACTCACGGAGACCATTATGATAAGTATGAGGGTGAGTTTGATGACCTTGGACCAAATCTTGAAGGTGCAAAAATTGGATTGGTAGTTCCAGCTTATATGGACATTGATTCAATTGAAGATTTGATTGAAGATTAAGTTGTAGATCACAAAAATGGACTCTACAAATCGAAAACGATTTGTAGAGTCCATTTTTGTTCAATTTGAGAAAGGTCTAATAAAACATGTTATAATAAGTTCATTGACGCATTCACTTCAAATTGAAAAGAGTGTTAGAAGTTAAAGAGGAGAATGAAATGAGAATTGGTGAATTTGCCGAAAAACATGGGATTACCCAAGATACAATTCGGTATTATTTGGATATGGGGTTACTCGCAACAGAGAAAAAAGTGGGGCAATTCAAGTTTACAAAAGCAGATAGTGAAGATATGTGTAAAATAATTGAACTCAAAAATCTGGAATTCTCACTGAATGATATTCAGAGAATATTAACATTTCAACGTCTTAGTGGCACCAATACGGATGTGTTTAGAAATCTTTATAAGCCTTACTTGGAATCCAAGAAGCAAGAAGTGTTACATGAAATCGACAAATATACTAGAATGGCCGAGTATTTAAATTCAAAGCTAACTGACATGGAAAATGAAGAGCAAAGTATCAAAAAGAATTTGGGTTTTCCATTGGCTTCAGTAGATATTTTGGTTTGCCCGTACTGTAAATCGCCTTTTGAAATATCGAACGGCAGCATAGAAGACAACATGATCCTGAATGCTGATTTAAGGTGCGATTGTGGATTCAAAGCAAATATTGAAAGCGGAGTTTATATTCATCAAGATGCGTTGAGAGAAAAAATGCTTAATGGAAAACCTATCCCAACGAAAGAAGAATTTCTAGCTGAATCTTCACACCGGTATATCAACTTCATGTACAAAAGTATGGATACAATCATAGAACAGATGAAAAAGTTCAAACCAAATCCTAAATATGTTCTTGAACTTGATAATTGTGTTGGCTTCTTTTTACTTCAATACATCAATGATATTCCTAGCGATTCAACATATATTCTTGTTGATTACGATAGATCTAGAATGCAAAGACTTAAAACAAATTTAGAATTGTTCTATACACACAAAAAGTTCATTTTTCTTTGTTGTGATTTTAACATGCTCCCATTGGCACACTCATCCGTTGATATCGTAGTAGATCATGGACTTAGTAAGAATCATCTTGAGTCAGATGGTACTTTTATACTCAAAGAAATGCTCCCTTTTTTAAATAATCAAGGAATCGTTTCAGGCACATATAATTATGTGGATGCATGTGCCAAGTCACAAAGCCCTCAAGTATTAAAGCGAAGTTCAATTCTCAAGACGCTGGAATCAAATGGATTTACACCGCTTGAATTGGCTGATATTGGTCCGGTAAAGAGAGAAGCTTGGGATAAATCAGTTGTGGATAATAATGACATATTTGCACTGGCTTTTATTGGAGAACCATCAAATAAATAGAAATTACTAAACCTTGGGTTGACTCAAGGTTTTTTTTTATTCTCATGAAAATAATGAAAATTATTGGGTTGACATGGTCTTTACTCAAAGGATTAAAATTAAGAAGCAAAGTAGTTAATTAATTAACAAACAATATTGGGAGGAAATTATGAAGTTGAGATCATTTAAAGTATTGAGTATCATTTTATGTTTAACTTTGATGCTTGGTTTAGCGGGATGTTCACCTGCTACTGAAGTACAAGAAGAAGGAATTTACAATGCAGGGGTTTATACTGGTGTAAGCAAAGGGCATAATGGCGAAATTAAGGTAGAAGTCGAATTATCAAAAGATGAGATTATATCAGTGAAAGTGGTAGAACATGTTGAGTCAGCAGGAATAAGTGATGTTGCAATAGAGCGAATTCCTCAAGAAGTTGTAGCTGGACAAACTCTTGCTATCGATACAGTTTCTGGTTCAACATTTTCTTCAAATGCAATATTGGCTGCAATTGAAGAAGCTGTGAAACAGGCAGGTGGAGATATAGAGGCTTTAAAAGCTTCAACACAAAGCGAAACAGGTGGTAAAGAAATCACAGAAATCAACACTGAAGTTGTTGTAATTGGAGCAGGTGGAGCGGGTTTGGTAGCAGCAGCTTCAGCACATGAAAATGGTGCGGAAGTTATTGTACTTGAAAAACAAGCTACAGTTGGTGGATCCACAGCTTTGTCCGGTGGTGGAATTTCAGCAACTGGAACCAGATTTCAAGAAGAACGTGGTATTGAAGATACCAAGCAATCTTGGATGGAGCTTTGGAAAGAAAGGCAAGCAACAAGTAATCCTGACGGACTTTATCCAAATTATGAATTTGTAGACCAATTTATGGATGCTGCTGTTGTTACAACTGAGTGGTTGACTGATTATGTTGGGCATGAATATGGCGCTGTAATGGGCTATGGGGTTGATCCTGTGGAGAGACTTCACTTCCCAGTTATGGATGGAAGCGCTGGAGGTGGAACTGTTTTAATTCAAAATATTGAGACTTTTGTAAAAAGTGAAGGTATTGATGTATTGACTGAAACTCCTGCAAAAGAGTTAATTACTGATGAGAATGGCAATGTTATTGGAGTACTTGCTGAAGGCAGAGAAGGTGAAGTTAAAATTTACGCAAAAAAAATAATCCTTGCTGCGGGTGGGTTTGCAAAAAATGAAGAACTATTAGAAAGATTAGTACCTAAAGCTGTTGGAACTGCAGCAATGAGTGCAGCTGCTGCGGGAAGCATGGGCGATGGTATTCTTATGGCGGAAAAAGTTGGCGCTGAACTTTATGAAGAACCATGGGTAATTGGGTTAGGTGTGGCTACAAAGGTTCCTGGTACTCAAAGCTTAATGATGGACTGGTCAAAGGTTTATGTTAATGAAAATGGTGAACGATTCACTAGTGAAGAAATTCACTATGCTATCGCAACCAATAAAATTTTAGAGCAAGATCAACCTTGGGCTATTATTGATTCTACTGAATCCAATATGTTACTGTTGGAAGCAGCAGAAGCTGGTCTTTCAACTGGAGAAGTGGTAAAAGCTGAAACACTGGAAGTGCTTGCTGAAGAAATGAATGTTCCAGTAGAAGTTTTCTTAGAGACAATGAGTACATTTAACGAAGGTGTTGCATCTGGAAATGATTCAATGGGAAAAAGTAAGGACTACTTGTTTGCTATTGAAAAAGCACCATATTATGCAATTAAACTTTATGGCAAAACAATGGGAACATTTGCTGGCGTCAAGACAAACGATGATTTTCAAGTATTGAACACTGATGGAGATGTAATTAGTAATCTATACGCTGTTGGAGAAAATGCAAACAGAATATTATACAATCAAGTATATATGTCAGGTAGTGCCGTTCAATTTGCACTGACAAGCGGACGTTTGGCAGGTGCACATGCAGCTCAAACGCTAGAATAATTAAAAATAAAAAGCAAACTTCAACATGATTTTTTCATGTTGAAGTTTGCTTTTTTGACGCTAAAAACATGATATAATAAATTTATTAGGGTAACCGTAAGTAATTTTGAAATAAATAAGATAAAAGGAGGAGTCATGGCGAGTGACAGTTATGAAAAAAGAAGAACGTATCTCTTAAGCAATAAAAATTTATACAAGACCACACTATTTTTAGCGTGGCCTGTAATAATTCAGTCACTTTTACAGGTTTCTGTTGGAACTATCGATATGAAGATGGTGGGAACTGTCGGTGTTGACGCAATTTCTGCTGTTGGAACGAGCAGAAACATCATTATGGTTTTTATGGTACTCGTCATTGCTATTTCAACAGGTACCACTGCCATGGTTGCGAGATTTGTAGGAAGAGATGATCAGGAAGGTGCGAGTATTGCTGCTGGTCAGTCTTTTATTTTATCATTGATTCTATCTGCTTTTATTGTTCCAGTTGGGCTGATGACCAATGAGTATAGTTTAAGACTTTTAGGGGTTTCAGATAATGTACTCAATTATGCTGTTGATTATATGAGAATATTCTTTATTGCCATTCCATTCTTTTTGCTTCACTTTATGGCTAGATCCATCTTTCAGGGTGCAGGAGACACAAAAACACCACTATATATAGATATCATGATGAATATTGTCAATGTGATCGGCAATTATATATTTATTTTCGGAATGTTTGGTATTCCAGCCTATGGTGTTGCAGGAGCTGCAATTGGGACAGCCCTGTCCAGGATGATCAGTGCTTTTGTATCCTGGGGGCTACTATTGAGTGGAAAATTTGATGTGAAGGTTAGATTGCTTCATATGTTCAAACCGGTTTGGGAAGCTTCCAAACAAATCATGGACATAGGTATCCCATCAGGTCTTCAAGGATTATCCAGAAATGCCACTACTTTTGTGATGTTTGCAATTTTGGCAAGAACACTAGATGCTAAAGTTGCGGTGCCCGCTTTTGTAATCGGGACGAATCTAAATCAATATGCACTGATGCCAGGTCTTGCGATCGGGACTGCGGCAGCCACGCTTTCAGGAATGAACCTCGGTGCAAAACAGTATGACAGAGCTGAAGCGAGTGGAAGGGCAACGGCTATTCTTGGGGCAGTTGTGATGTTTTGCATATCATTATTATTTGTGATTTTTTCTAATTCATTCATAAATTTCTTTTTGGATGTTCCCAATGATTCTGTTGTAAGAATCGGGACGCTATTTTTAATCATAATTGGTATTTCTGAGCCGTTTCATGCAGCATCCATAATACTATCAAGGACAATGCAAGGTGCTGGATATACAAAAAAGCCTTTTCAGATTACTTTTGTAAGCTGGGTTGTCATAAGGGTCATATTGGCATTCATCCTTGGCATAGTTTTAGGGATAGATTC
>JAIOSU010000122.1 GCA_021107455.1 Clostridiales bacterium
GAACTGGGAACACTATACATCAAGGCACTTGCTGGTACAGCCGCTGCAACTTACGAAGACCTTAGAAGTCCATCTGATACCACACTCGGTGGACTCTACGAACATTATGTGCTCGTCATCAGTGTCGGTACAGGTTCGAAAGAAGAGGATTTCACTGCGAAAGGCTCAACTACCAAAGGCGCCAAAAGCATATACTGGAGAAAACTCGACTAAAAAAAATAAGAGCATGCCTACGCATACTCTACACTTACATTATTTAAGAGTTTAACTGAGACGCTAATAAGTTTCCTTCGAGGCTAGTATAGTTTCGCTTCGCGAGAACTATACCTACGCCCAATATTTTGTTTCACAAAATATTGTAACTACGCGAAAAATAAGAGCATGCCTACGCACGCTCTTATTTTTTATTTCATCACCATCTGCGCTCTAAGTGTATCACTGGTGATTGGATCTTTAAGATGCTTAACAATTTCCAGTCCGAAATCCAGGGCTACACCTACGCCTTTTGCTGTAATCAATTTGCCGTCCGTAACAACCGATTCAGAGATATGCAAATGATTTGGCAATTCTTTTTCAAAGCTAGGATAACAGGTGAATTTCTTGCCTTCCATAATTCCAAAATGACCTATGACTATTGGTGCCGCACAAATTGCAGCCACATATTTTCCATTTGACTCTGCTTTTTTAAGCCATTCTCCAACTTTCGAACTTTCTTTCAGATTGGTGGCTCCAGGTATTCCACCAGGGAGTACGATACACTGGACATTATCAATTGACCCAATGTCCTCTAAACCACCATCCATTTGAACACTGATGCCATGGGAACCTCTCACCAGTTTTTCATGGATGCCTATCATTTTCACTTCTATCTTTGCACGTCTGAGGACATCAACTGTTGCCAGTGCCTCGACTTCCTCAAAACCTTCCGCGAAAAAAACAACCACCATAACGTACTCCTGATCCATCAATACTCATATACCTTTGTATAATCGTCTGTACTTTTGTACATTCTCACGAATATTTTCGCCCCGGTCAAAGTGGCGTCCACTGTTGAATCGATGATGTACCAGTTTCCATTTACATAGATTTCATTCCAAGCATGATAACCTTCCACAAATTTGGAATACCCTTTGACAAGTTTGGTCGGAACACCTTGACTTCTTTTGATACTGGCAAAAAGTGCACTGTAATCGTAACAGATTCCCTTCAGGTCAGTGTAAGTCTGATCAATGTCTGGAACATACTCTGCAGTGAGAGTCGGTATTTTATCATAATCGTATGAGACATTTTTCACCAAATAATCATATAGAGTTCTGATTTTCGTGCTCATGAAAGACGTCGGTCTGATCAGTTCTTTACCGAATACAATCGATTCATTTTCTTCGTTCCAATTGACATTTTGGACCGAGTTCAAATAAACGATGTTCGGATCCTTCAGATCCAGGACGATTGTCTTTGAAGAGACATATGCATATTTGGTGCCCCCCACATTTTTAAGAAGACCAACCTTATAAGTGCCGTTGCCAAGTTGAAGTGGAAATGATTCTGTGATACCATCCGCTTTGAATGGGTAGGAAATTTTTTTATCATCTTTTGTGACCAATACTTTATAGGTGGCTGCATCTGCTTTTTTATAGGTTATATGAACGACTCCAAGATCTTTTTCCGAATCGTCTACTATCGGTTTGACTTCGGAGAATCCGAAATCGCCAACAAGAAACATGCTTACCAAAATCAGTAGTAATATACTTTTTCGCAACATGTCATCACCTGCTTTCCATAAATTAATTGTTGAGATATCTTTTGATTGTATCATGATTTATACAATGAAGCAAAGCTTCTTCGGTGGTGATCAGTCCCTCATTTGCCATACGCGCCAGACTGGAATCCATAACCGGAATGTATTGCCGCATCGATTTGATGCACTTTACCTTCTCTGACCATATTTCTGATGGCGTGGTTCATGGTCATGATTTCAAATGCTGGTACTCTTCCGAGTTTCTCCGATGGAATCAACTGTTGCGAGACGACACCTTGGAGCACGGTTGAAAGTTGTACACGTACTTGTTGTTGTTGGTTTGGCGGAAACACATCTATGATACGGTCGATGGTTTTTGCGGCGCCAATCGTATGGAGCGTTGAAAACACGAGATGTCCGGTTTCGGCGGCAGTAAGTGCGATGGCCATGGTTTCATAGTCTCTCATCTCACCGATCAAAATGACGTCTGGAGCCTGCCTGAGTGCAGATCTGAGTGCATCTGCATAACTTCTGGTGTCAATGCCGATTTCACGCTGATCCACAATGCTTTTATCATGCTTATGGATGTATTCTATCGGATCTTCAAGCGTCAATATATGACAAGCACGCTCTTTGTTGATCAAATCAATAATACAAGATAGAGTCGTGGATTTTCCACTGCCGGTTGGTCCAGTAATCAAAACAAGACCTTTGGTTTTCTTTCTGATATCGAGCACTGAACTCGGAATCATAAGCGCTTCAGGATCGAGTTGCTCAAATTTGAGTACCCTGATCGCCGCAGCATGCGAACCCCTTTGAGTATAGGCATCGATTCTGAATCTTCCTACACCTCTTAGCGAGAATGAAAAATCCTTCTCACCATAGGCTAAAAATTCACCATAATGTTCATCTTTTGTGAACAGGGATTTGACCAGTCTTTCCGAGTCGA
The DNA here is from genome assembly GCA_021107455.1 of Clostridiales bacterium. Classification (GTDB taxonomy): domain Bacteria; phylum Bacillota; class Clostridia; order Peptostreptococcales; family Acidaminobacteraceae; genus Fusibacter_D. The sequence goes on from JAIOSU010000122.1 coordinate 2,688, forward strand.
TGGGTGTCAACTTATCTTCACCACAAGCCACATGGTTGCCATGTATTTTGAGTGTTGGTGCCACACCTACAGTAATGAACAGGTCTGAAGCATTTTTTATAACAGCTTGTTTAAGCAATTCTACAATGTCATACATGATTAATTTCCCCCTGGATCTGTAAATTCCAATATTTCGTCATACTCAAACACTTCGGGAACTTCTCTCCATTCCAAAAGTGCGATTTCTCTGTCCTCAATCTGTAGACGAGTCAGGAAATGACGATTGTCATCTGATATCGATATGAATGCAAGAGTGCCTATTGAACCCAGTTTTAAATCATATTCAATATTCATCTGATCGAGCGATTCCGTCAATGTATTTTCAAATATCCATTCGCTGATTTCATCCTTGAATGCATCCTCTTCAGAAGATTCCAGCCATTTTTTGTAGACTTCATCTTGCCAAGGGTAATCAAAACCTTGAGGCGATGGTTCTTTATATCTCATCTCCTCTATATATTCATCGGCAAAGTCAGCCGAATAGATTATATGATTTTCAATTTCAGCCAAATGATTACCAGCCAAACTTTCCAGTTTATAAAAAGCCTGTGTCCATTCGGCGTTTTTTCTGGAGATCTTGAGACTAGAATATGAAGTCATCATGGCAAGCACACCAAAAGTGATCAACATCAAAAGTACCATGATGACCAAAACCGACGAGCTGCCTCTTTGTCCGTTATTACCTGTAATAGATTTCCATTTCAAGTTCATATAACACCGACTCCCCAACTTGATCCGACGGATCTGTTTTAATGACCTGCAGTTGATAACTTGTCACAACATGATTGAACGCCTGTACATCCTGTTTTTGCACAATGACTTTATATGGTGGCGTCATTTCGGATACTGCGATACTTTTCCAATCTTCATCATAATGAAGCTTCATCACTGAACCGTCCACTTGTCCGCCTAGCGATTCGAAAGACTGCGCAGCTTGTATCCTTTCAAATATCGATTCCGCCACAAGAACGCTCTGATCCAGTTCCCGGGCAGCCACATTGAGATTTTGTGCCGTTGAAAACATTTGCAACACAAACACAGAGAGAATCGAGAAAACCGCTATGGATAACAGGATTTCAACTAATGAAAAACCTTTTTTTCTTTTCATGTCAGATCCTCCCGCTACCGATCGGTCATCAAGGCAACCCAAAACAGTTGCGACGCCGATCCTTCTTTGAACAGTTCGATGCCTATCACATTTTCTTCATCCCAAAGTTCCATTTTATCTATTTCAGCGATTGTAAAAGCAAAATCATCGTCAAATTCCATATCGGCCGGAATCATGACTTCTTTTAAAAGCCCCTCAGCCACATAAATCCATGTCTCATAAATTTCTCCGGACAATTCTTCTGAAATTTTGATGGCGACTTTTGGTTCGTTATCTTGCATGACCAGTTCCACAGCTCCAGCCCTATCATTTTGTCTGAGCTTTGTTGTCAGGTATGATGAGGCGATTCTAAATTCCGTATCGATTTCTTTCTCATTCACCAAGCGCTCATATGATCCTGCGCTTGAAGCTGTCAATGTGAAAAGGGCTGTACCGAAAACGAGCAGGAGCAACATCCCCACTGCCATCTCAACCAAACTGTATCCTTTTTCATTGTCTTTCAGTTTTTTTAGCATGAGAAACCTACCATTTCTTGTAGACCGCTATGATTGTGAGTATGTTGGATGCCACAGTCTCATAATGATAAAAATAGGCATCCTTGTTGACAACCAATCCATAATTTTCAGCCAGATATTCAATATCCGGAGGATAGCTGCCTTCTATTGCATAACACTGTACAGCCGCTTTGGTGACCGCTGTCTCAAGTGCTTCGATTCTTTCATCTTCAGAATAGCCGTCAAAACGACTGACGCCAATGAAGGATTGTGTGAAGATTGCAATCACGATAATCAAAAGTAAAGTGAATGCAACTTTATTCAGCTTACTCATATTCATTCCTCACTATCCGATGGAAGACATAATGTTGATGAGTGGCAACATCACAAGGAGCATAATGGCTCCGACCACAACCGATAAGATGATGACAAGTGCCGGTTCTATTGATGCAGAGAACTTTTGGAGCTTTCTGGTGAGTTCCTTATCATAGATTCCTGAGATACGATCCAGTGTCTGTTCAAGTGAACCGGTTTTTCGTCCAATCCGCATCATCTTCAAAAACAGATCGGGAAATACCCCAATGTCTTGAAGTGCAGTTTCATAGTCTTCACCATTTTTGATTGAAACCAGGCTTTCCTCAAGTGCACTTGCAATGTGTACATTATCCACCAAAGGAACTATCATCTCAAATGATTTGTCGATGTCCATACCACTATGGATCAACATGGACAACGCTTTTGCAAACTTGATGGTCACAGACAATTTGTAAAGATGTTTGACCACCGGGAGATTGAGCATCCATCTGTCACGACGGGATTTTTGCGATTTATTGCTCATCACAAACAAAACCAGAATAACAACAAGTCCGATTAATCCAAGTATGATAAAAATTCCACTCTGAAGCCACATACTGACATTGAGTATGGCCTGGGTTGCACCTGGAACTGTTCCTCCAACAGAAAGAAGTATATCGTGGAAAATCGGTAAAATCTTTACGACAAGCAGCAAGATGACCCCAGTCATCAGTGCAATCAGAACAACCGGATAGGTCAAGGCACTTTTGATTTTTTGCTTGATCTGATCACTTTGTTCGTAATAGTCTGAAAGCCTTTCAAATACTTCCGGCAATTTTCCCGACATCTCAGCGATTTTTATCATTTCAATGGTGTAAACAGGAAAGACCGATTGCAGATCAAATGCCTCCGAAAGCAACACGCCCTTTTCGACATGTTCTGCAATCGAGGTCGCGTATCTCTTCATCTTTTCATCAATCACATCTTCAGCCAATAAATGAACTGCTTCCAAATAGGGAATCCCAGATTTTAACACCACAGAGTATTGGTAACAAAAAAGAGCCAGGTCAGAATGATTGAGTACTTTATTATTATCCATAACTACCACCTTATTCATATTGAAATCTCATTTTCAGATTTATACCCTTTACAAAGTATTGATAATCTTATGGTTTGTTATATTTCGTACGTTCAAGATATGCTTTGATGATTTTCTCATGTCCATTATCAGAAGGACTGTAATATCTTTTTTCTTTGATCTGGTCTGGTAGATACTGCTGTTTCACATAGTGCTGGTCAAAATCATGAGGATATTTGTATCTTTCCATTTTTCCTGTATCACCATATTGCCTTTCAAGTTTCAGGCTCGTCCCGTCCTTCAAATAATAAGGCATGGTTCCGGTTTCCATTGTGGAAATATCGTTCATGACCTCGTTGATTCCCATATAGGATGCATTGGATTTGGGTGCTGACGCCACATATGAAGCGGCTTGAGCAAGCAGAATCCTGCCTTCCGGCATCCCTATGAAGTCCACCGCCTGTGCGGCACTGTTCGCCACGACAAGAGCCATTGGATCGGCATTTCCGACATCCTCAGAAGCACAAATGACAATTCTTCTGGCGATGAATCTTGGATCTTCTCCACCATAAATCATTTTACCGAGATAAAAAAGTGCCGCATCAGGGTCCGATCCACGCATACTCTTGATGAACGCAGAAGTGATATCGTAATGATTGTCTCCATCTTTGTCATATGGGGTATGTTTCATCTGCATGCATTCATCGACATCATCAAAAGTAATGACGAGTTCATCTGAAAGGTCTGCTTTTGAAAGGACAGAAAGTTCCAATATATTGAGGGCACGTCTGGCATCACCTGATGACATTTCTGCAATGTATAGGAGAACTTCCTCGGATATCTTGACACTCAAACCTCCAAGCCCTTTTTGTTCATCCTTTAGAGCCCGAAGCATGATATTCATAAGGTTCTCAACCGTCAGCTTCTCCATCCTGAAAACGGATGATCTGGAAATCAATGCACCATTCACTTCAAAATACGGATTTTCTGTTGTCGCACCAATGAGTATGATCGTCCCATCCTCGACGAATGGAAGCAATGCATCCTGTTGGCTCTTGTTGAATCTATGAATTTCATCTATAAATAGGAGCGTCCTTTTTTGATACATTGCCAAATTGTCTTTTGCAACCTGAACCATCTCGCGAATGTCTTTGACTCCAGCTGTGACGGCATTGAGACTCATAAAAGCCGCCTCAGTTGTCTTAGCGATGATTTTGGCCAGTGACGTCTTGCCGCTACCCGGAGGGCCATATAGTAAGATCGATCCCAAACGGTCTGTTTTGATGAGTTTGGTCAATAATTTCTCGCTGCCCAAAATCTTTTCTTGCCCAAAGAAGTCATCCAGCGACTCCGGTTTCATTCGCTCAGCTAAGGGAGCCTGATTCTCAAGCTGCTTTTGAGCGAGCATTTCAAACATATCCATAATATTATGCCTCTTCCATTTGTATCAAAATCAAATCCAGCATACTGCTTACCGCAGCTGCCGTTTTATCTTTGTCACCAATTATAATCGCATCAACGTATTTAGAACAATAGTCCTTGATGGATGAATTGTACTGAATCTGAAATTCACCAGTCAAACGGCGTAATGCGTCATCGACCACTTTCACCATTCTGTATCCAAATTGCATTTCAAGTCTTAAAAAAATGGTCTCACTGATGTCGCAAATTTTAGAAACAAGCTCATTTACTGTCACTATGTCCTGATTTCCAATCCAGATGGTTCGCTCATCTTCACCAAAAAGATGAAGGTGCTCGGCCGCATCCGCATGAACTCGCTTTGCCCATTTCACGACTTCTCTTTTTTCGCCCGCGATCAATATATAGTCAAGTCCAAGAGGATCCGTACTAAGCCCTGGCGTATGAGAAACAAAGGTACCAATGCCCCTTCTAACCTCGAGCACATTTTGGCTGATCAATATCTTGATTGCCTCCCTGAGAGTGGCTCTTGAAATACCGAGTTCTTCTGAGAGCTCCATTTCATTGGGCATCTGGTCTCCAATTTTGTAAAACCCTCCCACTATGGATTTGCCGATGTTTTCTGCGATTTTTTCAGACAAAAGCTGTTTCTGGATCATACTCCACCTTCTTCTTTCTTTATTTGACCAAAAGTCTTAAAGATTTCATGAATAAATGCCGATAAATCTAAATGCAAGGATGCAACTTAGAAGTTAACTTCATTTTATCACGTTTGTCTTCAAGGAGGAATACTTATGGACATAAAACAACTTGGTAAATCTATGGAACATGCGAATATTCAACAACATTCAAATTCAGCCCACAATCGGTTCGGCGAGGACCCAAAAGTATCACAGGTGAATGCACCTGTTGATGAACTCACTTTGGGCAACAAAGGACAGGAAGATTTCGGCACATATAAAATCGACACCAAAAAACTCGCACAAATCAAACAGGAATTCCATAAAAATACCGAATCATTCAAGGTCATGGTCAGATCCATGATTGAAAAGCAAGGCGGTAATGTTAGTGAGATACTCAAAGCACTGGCTAATGGCGAGGAAGTCACCATCACTGTAGACGCCGAAACCAAACAAAGTGCTCAGGAAGCCATATCTGAAGACGGTTACTGGGGTGTCAACAAAACATCTGAACGTATTCTGGAATTTGCAAAAACAATTTCCGGAGGCGACAAATCCAAAATCGATACACTGATCGGGGCTTTCAAAGAAGGTTTTGAGGCTGCCAAAGAAGCGTTTGGCGGAGAACTCCCTGAAATCTCACAGCAGACATATGACAAAGTCATGGAAGGCTTTGAGGCTTGGAAAGCGGAATAATTTAAAAGATAAACAAATGGGGACAGGTCTGAATTGGTAAATGGGGACGGGTCTTAATCGGTACCTAGCGCAGTTAGGTACCGATTTGGACCTGTCCCCATTTGTTTTCACATTTATTTTCATAATTCAGATTTCACCTTCACAGGAAACAACATTTTAACTGCGAATTGCTTATCGTCTTCATAAAACTTTACTTTGCCTCCAACACTTTGAACCACATGCTGAACAAATTTGCCTTGGCTTTCAACTGTGCTTTTAAAGGCCTCAGTGACGTCGCAATCCACCTCAAGCATCACTACAACAATATTTTTATTGGGGTGTTGCTTTATGAATATTTTGATCGGTCTCGATTCCTTGGAGATGATCCAATCCAGTATATCCGTGAACACATTGGTCAACAGTTTGAAGTTGTCCATGAATGTGATTTGCTGCGAATTATCCTCAACTTCGACCAATACATCGTTACAGCCGATCTCACCCAGCCTTTTCTGAAGCGCATGTTTGATATCGTAGATATCAAACGCTTTAAACACCTGTTTTCCAAAATCGAATATCCGATTCAAATAATAAACTCTATTCTTGACTTGTTCCAAAGTCTTTTTCTTCATCTCCTCAAATTGGTCGCCTTCGTGAAGCGCATTGAGTTCCTGCAGTGTCAATAGATTGTGGTAATTGTAAGCTTTGATGAGCTCTTCATATAGGTGTGACATATAATCTGATTTCTCATAGCTTTCCACCAACATCTTATTGAAGATCTTGTTCTTTTGTTCTTGGGACCTGAAACTGTCACCCATGATTTTTCTTTCCTCATAGATTTCAATCGCTTCCCGAAGATAGACCTTGATCTCATTTTCGATGTCCCATGGTTTGGTCAAAAACTTATAGATATCAACTTTGTTGACTGTCGCTAAAATCTGTGGCATTTGCGTATATCCGGTGAGCACCAGTTTAACGGTATCAGGACTGATCGCATTGATCTTGTCGAGCAATTCAAGTCCTGTCATTCCAGGCATTCTCATATCTGTCAGTATGACACTGATTTCGCCTTCCTCTGCAAACACTTGAAGTGCATCGGCACCAGAGCTGGCAAATCGCATTTTATATGGCTCGTTTCTCAAATCACGCTTCAGAGCTTTTAGTATGTTCATCTCATCATCTACAATCAATACTGTATACTTCTCATAGTCAACCATAATTCACCTTCCGATTATTGTGAGCGTTCCAACTCATACTTTTTTTCTATTGTATCAAAATAATCATCTTCTATGCCAAGTATTTTGTAGGATGTTTTGTAACTTTCCAGTCTGAGCACAGAATCACTACTATCGATCTGTGAAGCGATACACATTAATGCCACAAGTTCCTTGTTGATGATGTCCGGGTTTGATGGATCATGATGATACATGGTCATTTCAATGATGTCTAGTGGAAATGACCACCAATTCAAGAAGTAGCCTCCGAGGGTACTATGATCGATCTCATAATGTTCAATCTCACGTGTTAAAAGAACGTCTGTATTGTCCTGGCTTTGTAAAACATTGTCGAAATAGGACAAGCCAAAAATTTGCAACATGAGTATTTTTCCTATATCGTGCATCAGACCAGCCGTTCCGATAACAGATGGAATCTTCTTGTTGTAGTATTTCTCGTAGATTTCCTGGAAGATTTTATTGGTCTCTGTAGAGTGCGACCAAATAGAAGCGCTCTTTTCAAAATATTTGATTTTGAAATTGGAGATCTCGTAAGTCAGTATGATCTGCTTGAGATTGTTGAGACCTATGTACATGATGGCTTGTTGCAGGTTTCCGGTTCTAGCGGCATAAAACGCCGAGTTTGATATTCTGAGGATATTTGCGGCTATGGCCGGATCTTTTTCAATCATTTCTGAGATTTCTTCGATGCTGTCGTCTTTTTGGATGGCCATGGAAACTTCATTGAAGAGCCGCGGAATGGTTTTGATTTTTTCAAATTTGTGCACAACTTCAAAGAGGTTCACATCTTTCAGTTTCTCCTCAAGCAGGAACATCTTCCTGATATAATCAATCAGTTCTTCGTTTTTCCAGGGTTTATAAAAATACTGTTTGGCCAGATTTTTACTGACAGCTTCCGTGATGCTCCTGGTGGATGCATACCCGCTCAGTGCGACCCTGATTGTGTCAGGTGAAGCCTGTTTGAAAAGTTTAAGAACTCTAAGTCCGTCAAACTCTGGCATTTTGATGTCTGTAATCAGCATGTCGATCTTGTCGACCTCAAATAAAACTTTCACTGCTTCTTTTATGTTTTGGGCATAATAACATTCAAATTCAAGGTTTCTGAAAAGTCTTTTCAAGGCGTTCAGAATATTGACTTCGTCATCTACAAATAAGATAGTTTTCAAAGGAACCTCCTTATGGCATTTTTGATATTATACCCTACGGCGGGGTTATAAACTCATAAAAATGGGGAAACAAATGGGGACGGGTCTGAAGTGGAAAAACAAATGGGGACAGGTCAGAAGTGGTGAATGGGGACGGGTCTTAATCGGTACCTAGCATAGCTAGGTACCGATTTGGACCTGTCCCCATTTGTTTTTCCACTTCTGACCCGTCCCCAATAATCATTCAGTAACTTTATCTACGTAATGCGAAGTGAACAGTCTCAGCATCGCACCATAATCCATTCTGAATTTGACCACATCACCCACTGAATAACCCGCATTCACATGAGTCATATCTAAAATCATATGGTCACTGGAAGCACCAATGATTTCAATCTTATCATCGAATGGCATCAGACCAGACGGTTCCACATCTTGTCGTCCAATTGCAACGATAGCGCGTTTCATCTGTCCCTTGTCTTCAAATGTCGGTTTGTTTCCGAATGCGTCCATCCCGATTTCGCCTCTTGGAATGGAGGCTTTTTCTTTGAGTTCAATGATTTTCGCCTCTAAAACAAAAACGTCATCATGTGTTCCTGGGATTGGATCACCATAGGCAGTCTCTCTACCAAGGACAATCGCCTCACCCACTCTGAGTTGGTTGATTCGTTCCGGCATATCGCCTTTCTCCAGAAGATAAAGACTGCTGGAGTTGCCTCCTGAAACGACTTTGAGAGCGATGCCGTATTTGGTTTCGATATCACTTGATATCAGGCTCAATTCACCTAGATTCACCGGATTCGGAATAACACCACCGTAACAGGTCAGGTTGACGCCGATCCCTTCAAGTACCAGGTTTTGAAGTTTTAGAATCTCAGGGACTATTTCATCTACGTGTTCAGGTAAAATACCTTCTCTGAGATCACCGAGGTCTATCATGAGAATAATGCCGTGTTTTTTATCGATGCTTTCAGCCGCTTCATTGAGCGACCTCATGGTTGACAGCTCCGAGTTAAGACTCACATCGGCGTATTTTACAACTTGATCCGCTTCACAGCCCATAGGCAATCTAAGCAGCATCTTCGGGACATCAAGATCTTTCATCTGAATCAGATTTTCCACTCTCGAATCTGCTATTCCGACAACCCCAGCTCTTATACTTTCTTCTGCCAGTTCCTTGATACCACAATATACTTTCGTCACTGCATAGACATTTATGTCTTGTTTACTTGCCATGTCCACAACGACTTTTGAATTTTCATACAATTTCTTCTTATTGATGACCACTCTTGGATACATGTTCCCCTCCATCTACAATTCAATCAATCCCAATGATTTCTTAAGCAACTTGAGAGCAGATTCCTTATGTTCGATGGAAAGCACCCCTAGAGAAGCCATTATATAGTCATTGTCGATAAGTATTTCAACATCTTCGTTTGGAAGCAGTTTGTCACCTAAGATATTCTTGGTGATTTCTTTAAGTAGCGCAACACGGTTTGGCAGTCTCGTACATGCACCACCGGTTCCGACGATGTACTTGATGCTGGTCAAATCCTTGCCTTCTGCATATGATTTTTTGCCTCCACCGCCATACATGACTCTGAATCCTCCTGCATGCCTGTTGGCAGACGTGACGATCGCCTCTTTTGTAAGGCGCTCTACAAAGTCGATTTGAAGCTGTTCAGTCGGTATCGGCACATGGTTCTCAATGAGTTCATGAACGACATCTTCCGGCAATTTAAGATCCGAAGTCAATTTTTCACGGCCAATCATCTCAACGATGTTGCGCATATTCACATAAACACCGAGGTCTCCCTCAACTGTCCTTTTCGCAACAGGTTCTGGACTGATCAAAACTCTTGCTACCTCTTCGCTGCCTTCAGTCACCGAGTGAATGTCAGTTGTCGCACCACCGACGTCCACAGTCATCAAATCTCCCAAGTCTTCCTTCAAAAGCTTTGACGCCTCCATAACCGCTCCAGGCGTTGGAATTATAGTACCTGTAACCATTTCACGAATATGTTCCATTCCAGGAGCATGAACGATATGCTCCTCAAAAATATCCTGTAGGACTTTTCTTGAAGGTTCAACATTGAGCAAATCGATCTTCGGATAGACATTGTCCACCACAAAAAGCCAATCCGCCTTACCTGCATCTTCAAAGATCATTCGGATATCGTCCTGATTGTCGACATTACCAGCATAGAGAACTGGAACATCAAAACCCAGTTCGACAATTTTTTCTGCATTGTATAGTGCTGTATCCCTCTCGCCATAATCGACGCCACCGGCGATCATTATGATGTTGGGTCTTATTTTTTCAATTTTCTTCATATCGGATGGTCTGAGTCTTCCCGCCGTCACGAGATGGATATTGGCACCTGCGCCGAGAGCGGCTTCCTTGGCGGCTTTAGCCGTCATGTCATAAACAAGACCATGAACAGTCATTTTCAGACCTCCAGCGGCACTGCTTGTGGCCAAGAGTTTGCCGTACTCAACCGAATCCCAGTTCATATTTTTCTTTAGATGGTCAATGGCCGTATGAAGACCGATTGTGACATCACCTTCTTTTACCGTAGTCGGAGATTGTCCCTGTCCGATAAAGGCAGGAAAATCAGTGTCTATACCATTAAAAGCGTTGACGACAGTAGTCGTACTTCCGATTTCAGCAACCAATAGATCTACTTTCATATCTTCAACCTCACTCTAAGTGGTTAAAAAGAGGGTGCGATTGCATCCCTCTTTCATTTGTTATAATTATTGACCTCTTTTTTCTCTGCCTTTGTGTACTAAGAAAGTCGCAACATTGACTCCTCTGTCATATCTGCCAAAACCTTCGTCCATTCCGTTTGCTCTAGCGACTTCAGGTGTAACCTGAGTACCACCGGCACAAATGATGAAACGGTCTCTGACGCCTTTTTCCACTGCATATTCATGAATACGCTTCATGTTTTTATAGTGAACATCGTCATGCGAGATGATGGTTGATGCGAGGATGACATTGGCATCGATTTCGATAGCCGCATCCACCAATTTCTCAATCGGTACGGATGTGCCAAGGTATTCAACATCACAACCGTATTTTTCAATACCGCCGTGCTTGATGTCGATGACTTCTCTTAAACCAACAGAGTGCTCATCTTCTCCGACAGTACCAGCAACGATTTTCACTGGGTACTTATCGAACTCTTCTCTGATTTCATCATCGCTCATAACTTCTGGCTCTGGTGGAATCTCAACAGTTCTCATGTCGAGGTCGAAATCAAGTACACCTTTAAGCTGGACACGTGTGCCCTCTGTAGGGTGCATTTGCTCTATGTGGATCACTTCAACGTCTTTGAGGTTCATTTTTTTAGCGAACTCAATTGCAGCATACTGCGCTCCTCTGAGATAAAGTGGTAATAAGATCTCCACCTGGACGACACCATCGCCAAGCCACTGAACTTCAGGCTTCACAAATGGTGATTCCCCGTGCTCGCCACGGTATTTCTCAGACTCAGCCATACGTTGATTGACATTATCGTTTTCATCAAGTTCGTCGATGTAAATGATTTTGTCAGCATTTTCAAACGTACAACCATCGATCAATGTCGAAGGATTGGAAACTGCATTTTCATCATATTGAGCCACATTGTTGTACCCATAATGAGCTGTAACCGGAGCAAAATAGTCTGCTGCTCTCTCGTAAACTGTACCTGCGCCAACGCCGCCATCGATTTTTCTACCGATACCGTCACCGTTACGCTCAGGGTAAAGTGCCGAGTCAACAAAGAATCCTTGCTCAACAGCATTGAAGTAACCACCGGCTTTGATGATTTCCTCAAGGTAAAGCACTGCTCTTTCCTTAAGTTCTCTAGCTTGATCTCTTAAGAAGCCTTCATTTCTGAGTTCGATCATGTCCATGAGGCCGTCAAAACCTGCAAGTGTTTGTTTTGCAGTATCACATGCTTCGATGTTGAACATATGCCAAGGCACGTTTCTACCTTCATCAGGAGTGATTGTGGACTGAATGTCAGCAGAAGTCAATCTTGAAATAAGCATGTTCATGACATGTGTCACAGTCGCTTCTCTTGAAGAAGATGTGATGTATTTGGTGTTCATTTGCGCACGCATCTTGTACTCTGAGAATATTTCTCTGAGCGCAACAGCGTATGGCAAGTCAAGTTTCATATTTGGAGCTGGAGCTGATGTCGGAGGCACTGTGGAAAGTGCGATGTTTGCCTTAGGCATACCTGCTTTAAATGAATAAAGGGCATTGATACCGTGTTGAACCATAAGTTCAGGCATAACTTTCCAAGCTTCTCTTGCAGTAGCATTAGCATTATGAGCGCCATC
>JAIOSU010000132.1 GCA_021107455.1 Clostridiales bacterium
AATGCCTTGATGAAACTTTGCAGTTTCAGGACGAACATCAGTGGTATCGAATATCATTTGAGTGTCAGTATGGGAATCAGCGTTGTCGAAGCGGATAGTTTTGATCCTGACGAGCTTGTCAAGCGCGCCAAAATCGCCAAATTGATGATCAGAAAGTCCGGTGATGACAAGTTTGTAATGTATAATACTTCATTACATGAGTCAGTCGAAAGAGAACGAAGGATTGAAGAGGCGATTCATCATGGCATTGAAAATAACGAGTTTCATTTGCTCTATCAACCGATTATTGATATTGATACCAAAAAAATCATCGCAAGCGAGGCTTTGCTCAGATGGTCGAATACGGATTATGGACAAATCGCGATTCCTTATGTGATAGAACTTGCTGAAAAAAACGGAGATATCATAGAGATCGGAAAATACGTACTGGAAACCGCATGTCTTCAAAACAACAAATGGCATGCAGAAGGATTTGAAGACCATATAATTTCTGTAAATGTCTCACCACTTCAGTTTGAGGATTCGAGATTTTTGGATATCGTATGTGAAGTGCTCGAACGGACCAAAATGGATCCAAAGTATTTGGAAATCGAAATCACGGAAACCAATGCGATGCTGAAAGTGGAAGAGAAAATCGAAAAAATGAGACGATTGAAAGAGATGGGCATAAAAATTGCCATCGACGACTTCGGAACGGGTTATTCATCGCTATCATATTTCACCAAATTTCCAATAGACACACTTAAAATCGATAAAAGTTTCATAAGTAGCATGCTCGATGAAGACAACGCGAAATCCATAGTTGTCATGATCGTCAACATGGCAAGAGCCATGGGAATCAGCACCACCGCTGAAGGCGTTGAAACATTAGAACAATTCAAAATGCTGCGAAGCATTGGCGCAGACAAAATACAAGGTTACCTCATCAGCAAACCGGTTACCGCCGAATTCGTACCAGGTACCCAAATGGCGGTTGAGCCTCAAGGAGAATAGAATGCAAAAGATCTTCATGATATTGTTTGTTCTGACAATGAACATCACAAAAGTAGTCGATGTAATGGAAAAAGCGAAGTTCAATATCGCTTTTTCTGACGTTCTCATGCCTGTGATGGGCATCATGCTTTTGCTTGGTCTTAGAAAATATACGTTCAAAACGGTATTCAAGCACTATCCGATTTATATGGCCTTGGTGCTCTGGATCGTCGGAGTGGGTTATCTAGCCATGCAAAACACCGGACTGTTGGATGCAGGGTGGATGGGGATTTTCGAGGAACTTGTCAAAACGCTTATAGTCATCGCATATTTCTGGGTGGGTTACCATACACTCAAGATCCTGTCCATAAAACAGTGGCAATGGAGCTGGGTGTTATCAGCTCTTGTGTTTGTTTTCGGAGGATTCGTAATTTACATTTACGCTAAAAACGGTACTTTCTTGCTTGGAGAAGAAGGTAAGTACCTAAGCTATTATATGGGTACCGATACGGACCCGAACCATGCTGCGAGCTTTTTGACTCTGACGTTTTTCGGTATGGGAGCACTCGCACTGATCAACAAATCGAAATATACTAAAACTCTACTTTATTGTACAATGGCCATCTCGCTGGTCGGACTGTTTCTTACCGGTTCGCGTGGTGGTATGATCGGAATGGCGATTGGACTCGCATTTCTGGTTTTCAGAATGTTCTTCATCAATTGGCGCGTTTCAACAGCGATCGTTTTGACGGTGATCATCCTATTCAGTGCATCAATTTTCATCGACGCGACATGGTTCGAATCGGTTTTTGCTCAAAGGATCCTGAATAAAATTGTCAATATAGAAGCGGGATTTGATATAAGGTTCAATCTCGGCAAAGTGGCGTGGCTCATGGGAGTGGATCATCCGATTTTTGGCGTAGGCAGAGGCAATTATCCTCTGAACGCATTGCCATATTTTGAAATGCTCGAGGCTCCATTTATTGACAACATTCCACACAATACTTATTTCGGTCTGTTTGCAGAAGTGGGCATCATCGGTACACTGCTGTTTTTCACACCACTCTTAGCCATTTTCTACGCCGCTTGGAAGCGGTTCAGAATCGATCCAAAGTGGTTCATGGCACATAAAGCGCTTTTCATTTGGATCCTCTCAGGTATTTTTGCACTCGGTGTTCAAGCTTCCGTCCTCAATGTGGAAAATAGAAGATTTTTATGGTACCTAGCAGGTGTGCTCATCTATTTCATAGAAACCTATAAAGGTGAAGACGTTTTACATGAATCCACTCAAAGCAAAAAATGGCTTGGATGGATCAACTTGGTCTTAATCATATTGGTTTTGACGGTTTCCACCTACACATTCAAAAATGCATTTGTGAAAGCCCCAAGAATAACGATGGAAGCATCAACAGTACTGGAACTTCCTAAAGTGGAGAGTGAACCAGGAGATGAACTGGAATTCCGGTATCACCTGATTTTGCCACAAAATGAAGCAAAGACAGAAAGGCTCATGGTTTCCATCTATGAAGTCGGCAATGAAGGCAACAAAGTGATGCTCGATAACTTTAGATATATTGGGGCGAGTGGTCCGATTATAAGGACATTTACACCTAGGTATTCAGGTTCAGAGTTTCATGTGGCATTTTATGTGCTGGATGAAACGTTGCTTAAATACTATGTGACACCAAAAGCATTTGTTATAGATGAAAAATTAAAGCCAATGGATGACTGGTATTATCTTCAACCACCTTTTACGAAAGATTTCACCTCGGATTGGTATTGGACTCAAGTCAGTGAACATGAAGTACCGACGGATCTTTCTCAGAGTGTAGACACCGTTTTTGGTGAACGTCTTAAGGTTATTGGTGTGGACACGGATACGTCTGAGGAAGGCTATCCTATCGTTAGTCTCAAAATTGAAGTACTCAAAGACTTTACAGAAGACTTCGTATTTTGGGCACATGGTTACCCGGACAACATCCATCTGATGCCTGAAAACAGGTTTCCGAGCGGACTGGAAGGTTATGGTCTTATTGAGCCAATCATCACTTCCGAGTGGAAGGCTGGTGAGGTGAAGACTTTGAGCTATAAAATTCCTCATGATGAAGGCACATTCAAACTGTTCTGTGGTTTTTATATCAATAGAGATGGCGTAGTCGAAAGATTGCTTCTTGAAGATGGTAAGACTCATGCACTCGAACTAGGTTTTCTGAACACAGATGATTACAAATAATGCAAATTGCATAAGGTTCCACGATTACTTTTGTGTATGATGGAATAAAAACGATAAAGGTGATGAAAATGAACAAACGGTTTTATAAGAAAATAGTCTTAATGATGATTGACATAGCATCATTCTACCTTGCAATGTGGCTCGCCTATGTCATCAAGTACGATCAGCTGAAATCCATACCACCCGAACTGACAAGATCGCTGCTTACAGTCGTATCCATCATAGTAGGCATCAAGTTCATGACACTCATCGTGCTCAGAATGTATAATAAGATATGGCGTTTTGCTGGAATCACCGAACTCATCGATGTAGTCATTGCTTGTGGTATCGGCTCTGCCGCCACCATGGGTATGCTGTTCATGATTTCAAGACAACCGGAATTCAGCCATATATTGATTCCACGAAGCATTCTTGTACTGGCATTTATGATGGACGTCGCTTTTGTTGGCGGATCCAGATTTCTATACCGTTTGTTTTTTCACGTCAGTCCCAAGGAGATGCGAAGACATCAACTCAGAAAACGCACGCTCATTTATGGTGCCGGGCAAGCGGGTGTAATGGTCCTCAAGGAAATCAACACACAGGGTCACGGGGAATTCAGTCCTATCGGGTTCATGGATGACGACGCTTCCAAAAAAGGACAGAAGCTTCACGGCTTGACGATTTATGGAGGCAAAAGTGATCTGCTCAAAGTTTCCATCAAAGAGAAAGTTGAAGCCATCATCATTGCCATGCCTTCTGCAGGTGATGAAGAACGTAAGGCAGTAATCAATGCGGCAAAAGAAACCGGTGCGAAAGTCAGCATCTTGCCCAAAGTCTATGATCTCATAGATGGAGCAGTAGCGGTCTCGAAAATCAGACCAGTTGAAATCGAGGACTTACTCGGTAGAGACGAAGTGAAACTCAATAACGAAATCATCAGTGAATATGTCAAAGATAAAACCGTCCTCGTCACTGGAGGTGGTGGATCCATCGGATCAGAACTGTGTAGGCAACTCGTCAAATTCAATCCAGGCAAACTCATAATCCTGGATATATATGAAAACAACGCTTATGATATCCAAATGGAACTAAAGCGAAATTTCCCGGATTTGAATCTTTTTGTGGCTATTGCTTCTGTTCGTGATAGAAATCGAATTGACAAGATTTTTGATAAACATCGACCAGACGTTGTTTTCCACGCCGCGGCTCATAAACATGTTCCACTCATGGAAGATAGTCCAGAAGAAGCCATCAAAAATAATGTTTATGGTACAAGAAATGTCGTTGAGGCATCAAATGCCTACGGTGTACAAAAATTTGTGCTCATTTCCACAGATAAAGCAGTCAACCCTACCAATGTGATGGGTGCCAGTAAAAGACTGTGTGAAATGGTGGTTCAAAGTTATGCTGCATCAGCAGCTTCAACAGAATACGCCGCAGTTAGGTTCGGAAACGTCCTCGGCAGCAACGGCAGCGTCATCCCTCTTTTCAAAAAGCAAATCCAGGCTGGAGGTCCAATCACAGTAACCCATCCTGAAATAATAAGATATTTCATGACCATACCCGAAGCGGCGCAACTTGTTGTTCAAGCTGGAGGACTGGCAAAAGGTGGAGAAATATTCGTACTGGATATGGGCGAACCAGTCAAGATCGATACTCTAGCGAGAGACTTGATCAGACTTTCAGGACTGGAGCCTGAACGTGATATTAAAATTGAATACACAGGTCTTAGACCTGGTGAAAAACTTTATGAGGAACTTTTAATGTCGGAAGAAGGGCTTGGCGAGACGGAAATTGATAAGATTTTTATCGCAAGACCAATGACACTCCCGTATGATGAACTCTCCTCCGCTTTAGATGACCTCAGAAATTCGTTTGATGATCCTGATGCTCTAGTGGAGGCAATGAAGAAAATCGTACCGACCTTTAAGACGCCGGATGAAATCAACGGCGCGTTTGATGGAGGAAACAGTGATTAAATTTTTAAAAAACAAATATATGCGGTGGCTGATGGTCATCGTATGGATGTTTGTGATCTTTATAATGTCCCACCTGAATAGTGTAAAGTCCTGGTATTTGACAGGCGAAGTTCTGACGGTTTTTCAGACCGGTTCGGTGGACACAGAAACAACCTATGAGGAAAAAATGTCGAGTTACAATGAGGATGAGACCGCAGATTTAATGGTTTATATCAGAAAACTCGCACATGTCGTCGAATATATGATTCTGGGCATTCTAGTTTATTATGCGCTCTCAGGATCTTATGCGATCAGAAAATCCGCAGTTGGGTCGATGAGCGTCGGATGGTTTTATGGCTACCTGGATGAACTTCATCAACTGTTTGTACCGGGTAGAACCGGTAGTTTGTCAGATGTGTTTTTGGACGGAATTGGTGTGACCCTTGGAGTGGCGTTTTGTGTCTGGGCTGAAGTCAGATTGCGAAAGGTAAGAGAAAATGAAGCGTAAAGTGGTCTTGATAGCGGAAACCGTAATGGATGGGGTAGGCAAGCACGTGGTGGACCTCATCGATCAATTGAATAAGGAAAAATTTGAGATCCATGTCCTTCACGGGACGAGCCGAACAGACTACAGGTTTGATGATATCGTGAAGAAATGGTCAAAAGAAGTCCATTTCTATCCAATCGAATCCCTCAAAAGGGAGATTGAATTGCCTATGGACATAAGGGCATTTGGTGAAATCCGTAAGGCAATCAAGTCAATTCAGCCAGAACTTGTTCACTGTCATAGCTCAAAAGCAGGGGTTGTGGGTAGACTTGCGGCCAAAACGTGCGGCATCAAAAAAGTGTTTTATACTCCCCATGCCTATGCTATGCAAAGTCAGGATCACTGGACACCTAAAAGGCGTTTTTACTGGTTTATTGAAAGAGCCCTTGCAAAATTCGCAACCACCAAAACCATCAATGTATCAAAAGGGGAAAGGCAATTTGCGATCGACCTCGGACTCGAAGTCCCAGAGCATTTCCAAGTGGTCTATAATGCGCTGGATCATAACGTCAATGCCCATCCGATCGAAAACCTCAGAGAGACACTCGGAATCGATAAAGAACATTTTGTGGTTGGGTGCGTGGCAAGGCTTTATTATCAAAAAAATCCCTTTGAATTTCTAAGAGTGGCCAAAGCACTCAGTTTGCTTAGAGATGACATTCACTTTGTTTGGGTTGGCACTGGGGAAATGATGGTGGACGCCCGAATTTGGTGCAAAGATAACGGTATTTTAGAAAGGTTCCATTTTGTGGGTCATCAAAAAAATGTGGATGCCTATCTGAACATATTTGATGTGTTTTTGGCGACTTCCTATTATGAGGGACTCCCTTATACTTTGGTTGAGGCCATGAGAACAGGTTGTCCAATTGTCTCAACGGATGTTGTGGGCAACAATGAAGTGGTTGTCCACGGAGAGAACGGTTTCCTTTACAAACTGGGGAATGTCAATGAGGCAGCCAATCAAATATTGCGATTAAAGGATGATGAGACTCTCCGGACTGAGATGAAAGAGAAATCTAAGGAACGTTTTGAAGAACTATTCACCATTGAGAATATGATCAAAAAAATTGAATTCATTTATGAACAATAAGAACATTGAAAAATGTTCTTTTTTTTTTGAAAAAAATTGTGCAAATTGCATAAGTATAATCTGGATGCTTCAAATATAATGTGAAAGTATAGGTATAGTCCTAGGACAAAATACACAAAGGGAGGTATCCAATTGAAATTATTCAAGAAAAAAATGACTTTAACACTTGCCATTATTTTAGTTCTTACATCATTCACAGCATCATTTGCAGCAGTAAATATGAGTGATCTGAACGAAGTGAGCTGGGCAAAGCAGGTCATTGAAAAATGGGCAGGCATCGGTCTTGTTTCTGGTTACGTTGACGGAACATTCAAACCTGGAAACGCAATCACACGTGCGGAGTTCACAGTAATCGCATACAATGCATTTGAACTTGAGAGTACGACGCGTAAAGCTTTTGACGATGTCAAAACATCAGATTGGTTCTATCAGCCAGTAAGTCAAATGGCGGCACAAGGATTTATAAATGGTTATGGAGATGGTTCTTTCAAACCGAATGCACCAATCACCAGAGCTGAAGCGGCTATCATTTTGGTCAACATTCAAGGTTTAAAGGCAAATCCGGAAGCAATCAGCATTTTCGAAGATGCTGGTCTGATTCCACCATGGGCAGCTGGATATATTGGAGCAGCATTTGAAGCGAAGAATATTTCTGGTTACCCTGACGGAACTTTCAGACCAAATGCAAACATCACCAGAGCTGAATCCGTTGTGATGCTTGACAACGCAATCTATGGTGAGAACACATACGCAAACAACTGGATTTTGAATGAGCCGGGAGTTTATGGCTCAAGTGCGGAAACTACAGTTGTTGAAGGCAATGTTTATTTGAGATCAGAAAGTATCAGTCTCACAAATTTTGTAATCAAGGGCGATTTGATAATTGGTAAAGAGGTTGCTGAAGGTACAGTTTCTCTTAATACAGTAACTGTGCAGGGCGACACGGAAATCTACGGTGGTGGTATGAACTCCATCTATGTCAGAAATTCAAAACTTGGAAATGTAATGGTTCTCAAAGCGAACCAACTCATTAGAATCGTTGCTGTGGGCAACTCCACATTTGGTACACTCACTGCATATTCAGGTGTCAAACTTGAGGAAAGCAATATCATCTCAACTGGTGGTTTCGGTGAAATCATCATTGAAGCGGGTTCTACTGGTCAAATCATTCTTGAAGGTAACTTCAGCAAAGTGACGATCAGAGCGACAGGCGTTGAAGTGGTTGTACCTACAGATACGGTAATCGCGGAACTCAACATTGAAGCACGCGTGAGTGTCACTGGTAATGGTACTATTGATCAGGCTATTGTCGATGTAAATGGTGTGACTTTTGAAACAGCACCGACTGAAGTTTTGGCTGGAACATCAACCAACGTCACTGTGACAATCGGTGGTGAAGCGACTGAAGTGACTCAAGCACCTGCACCTGCACCAATACCGGGACCTGCTCCAGGACCTTCACCGGGTGGTGGAACTGGTGGTGACGGCGGAACGACTCCTCCTCCGGTGGACACTAAAAAAGAATATGGCTTCAGTTTTGTTAAGGATGGTCATGAAATTCTGTTGAATGAAATCAAACTAGAACCTACTACAGTAGTATCATTTGATTTAATTGGAACTATGATTGATTTTAATTTCGACTTCGGTAAAATCACTGTTGATATGTTAGATAAATACACAGAATTTGTTCAACGTGTGTTATCAATGGAATCTGAAGAGGGATATCCTTATGCTTTCGGAATGGCAAATCGAATTAAAAATGCTGATCCAAATGAATTGCAAGTTTTCAAAGGTGATGTGATTAACACTTTAGTAAATGACGTTATTATTTCTGGAAATCACAATGCAACCTATGACCAAGTTAGAGTATTGGTTGAGATAATGGCAGAAGCAGGATATAGAGCTGTGTATACAGATTTACAAAAATTATACCCAGGATATAATGATCCATTATCTGAAAAAATCCCTTCTGAATTCAAAGTCCAATATTTCAACAAAGATTATTCGGAATCTGGATATGCAATTTCCAATATTGAAGCTGAATTTTACTTTGCAATGGGAATTTGGAACGGAGACGACTTTGTTAGAAGTCTGACACTACAAGAAGTCGCTGGAGAAGAATTATTCAGAATCACGTTCGGCGATGAATATATCGCACTCAAAATCACTGAGTTACCATAGTAAATGAACACTCCGGGAACCCTCGGGTTCCCGGCTTAAAATAATAACCGGGGGAATAGATATGGCGTTCAAAAAGGCAATGGTAGTTATGATCATTCTGTCATTAATCACATGTTCAGTAGGCTTTGCTAGTGGTTTTTCAGATATTGGGCAAGTGAGTTGGGCGCAAAGCGCAATAAGTTTTATGTCTCAAAAAGGCTTTGTCGGAGGCTATTCCGATGGTACTTTCAAGCCTAATCAAAAGATCACAAGAGCTGAAATTGTAACAATAATCAATAAAATGAACGGTTTTGAGGAAACAGGCGAAATAGTATTTTCAGATGTAAATTCTAAAGACTGGTTTTACAAGGAGATTCAGAAAGCAACTCAAGCAGGATACGTGACCGGGTTTCCAAACGGCAAATTTGAGCCTAATGCATTTGTGACACGGGAACAGGTTGCTGTTATTATTGGTAATCTTTATAAAATTGAAGACTCAACGGAAAGTTTAATAATAGAAGATATTGACCAAATATCGAATTGGGCAAAGTCAGCTGTTGAAAGAATCATCAAAAGTGGCATCATGTCAGGGTATCCTGATGGATCATTCAGAGGAAGAAATAATATCACAAGGGCAGAAGCTGCAGTGGTACTTTCGAAAATACATCAGAAGTTTAGTGGAGTGGATATTGAACAAGAAGAAGTTATCGAGCCACAAATACCAGTTGATGAGGCTGTAAAGCCTACGCCAACTGAACCTGAAGGAGATAAAGTCGTCAACGACACACTGGAGATTGTTTTAGGTAAACTCGAATCGAGAGTTTTGCCCAAACTGACTACCACACTTCAAAGAGATGCTGCGAATACAGTCATGGATAGTATTTCGAAGTATTTGAGTAACCCATCTTATGACTTTGATTCCGATGTGGCCAGTGCGAAAAGTCTGGTTGCGCAAATGACCGACGAAGAACAACTCGCTTTTGAGAATGCGATTACATCGAGCATTCCGATTTCAGAACTGAATACACTCAATCAGAAATTCAGATTGATCAATTACTAAAGAAAATACGTTTTCATTTGGAGGTATTGGATGGAAGAAACCATCGAATTAAGGGAACTGTTTGAAATAATATTGAAGCGCAAATGGCTGATTGTTGTCATAACTGTGATAGCTTTGATTATAGGGTCTGTGTACAGCATTTACATGGTGACACCGATGTATAAGTCGGATACGACGCTCATGGTCAACGGGTCAAAGGGACTCAGTGCCAGTGATATTGCGGCGAGCTTCGACCTTGGAAGCATCAATCTCAGTCAAAAGCTGGTAGTGACCTATGGTGAGATTGTCAAATCCAGAATAGTCATGGAGCAGGTCATTGAAAGGCTTGAACTGGATCTCACTTATGCGGAGCTCATGAGAAAGACCACATCACAGCAAGTTGGATCGACTGAAATTCTCAGAATTTCGGTGGAAGATCAAAATCCGGAGCAAGCGGCTTTAATTGCCAATACGATTTCGGATGTGTTTGTCAAAGAAGTCATGCGAATCCTTAAAGTGAACAATGTTGAGACCATAGACGTCGCTATACCTTCTGAGAATCCATTCAACATCAAGACGACGCTCAATATTGCAATCGCGACGGTTCTTGGAGTGATGCTCAGTGTGTTTTTAAGTTTCCTCATGGAGTACATGGACCAAACCATCAAGACAGAAAAAGACGTAGAGAAGCATCTGGGACTCCCTGTTGTAGGGGTTATACCGGATTCCGCTCAAGCTGCAAAATTATAGGGGTGATCAAATGAAAGACCTAATCGTAAAGAAACATCCGAAGTCACCTGTTTCAGAAGCTTACCGTGCTGTTCGAACGAATATCCAATTTGCAAATATCGATAAAGACACGAAGACCATTCTCGTCACAAGTGCGACTCCTGGCGAGGGAAAATCCACCACACTCAGTAATGTTGCCATTACACTGGCGGACTCGGGCAATAAGGTATTGATTATGGACTGTGACTTCAGAAAGCCAAAGGTTCACAAGACTTTTGAGATCAGCAACGCTGTAGGCATCACAGATTTGCTCCTCAGCGGAGAGGATTTCCAGGCTCATGTTCACAAAGCGATTCACAAGAATCTGCATATCCTGACTGCGGGTAGAGTGCCTTCAAATCCTTCGGAAATATTGGATTCAAAGACCATGAAGCAATTTATAGAACATCTTAAGACGTTTTATGATTTCATATTGATTGATACGCCACCTGTTTTACCCGTTACGGATGCGGTGATCCTATCCACTTATGTGGACAAGGTCATCCTAGTTTGTGCATCGGGCGATGTGGCAATCGATTATGCCAAGAGAGCAAAAGAGTCTCTGGACAAAGTTGGAGCGGATATACTGGGGGTCGTCATCAACAAAATCAATATCAAATCCCGCAATCATTATTATTACTATTATTATCATGAAAAAAAGAAGAGGAAGAAAAATGATTGATGTGCATTGCCACATCATCCCTGGAGTGGATGATGGACCAGACCAAATTGAAAAGTCGATCGAGATGCTTAAGATGGCGGAAAAAGATGGCATCAGAAAAATCATCGCAACCCCTCATCGCAATCACCCGATGGGGTATCCAAAAGGTAACGTGCAGGAGCAATTCGATGCACTGAAAAATGCCGCAAAGGATGCGGGCATTGATGTGGACCTTTATCTCGGTGCTGAACAATACATCGGAAAAGAGGATGTGTTCAAGACTTTTGAGGCGTTTCCATTGTTTAATGGGCGTTATCTTTTGGTGGAGTTCAAAACGCATATTGATCTCGAATCATTACTCACAATCGTTTACGAACTGAGAGTCAAAGGGTTCTGGCCAATAGTGGCACATGTGGAAATGTATCCCACAATTATTAATAATGAGGAAGCACTCACAAGAATCAAAGAAGAAGGTGGATTGATTCAGATTACTGCCTCAAGTCTCACTGGAGCGGTGGGTAAAAAAATCGCCTCTAGACTAACGAGTGCTGTGAGAAAGGGTCAAGTCGATTTCATCGCTTCAGATGCTCATGGACTCAACATGAGACCACCTGTCTTAAGCGTGGCTCAAAGATATGTGCAAAAAAATGCTACCATGGAAATTGCCAACAGAATTTTTTCGGACAATCCCAGTAAATTGATGCTCGGTGAAGAGATTGTGACCCCAAAGACACTTAAACCAAGAAAGTCAGGTCGAAAGACGTACTTAATTGCGTCCTTGATTACTGCACTTGTAATAGCTTTCGCCCTCGGAATGAGGATGATTCCAGAAAGTGAAGCGAAGAGTCAAAATATTGAAACACCTAAAACAGTAGAAACGATCATTAGTTCAAATGTTAAGGAGACAGTTCCTGAAGGCCCTGTCTCAG
>JAIOSU010000069.1 GCA_021107455.1 Clostridiales bacterium
GAGATTACCAGTAAAATTGCGACTAATATAAATATTTTCTTGCTCATTTCAGTACCCCCATTTTTTAGTTGTTAACATAATTTAATTATATTATAATTTCGTGTACAAAACTATCTGATAATTCAGAAAAAATAACTCATAATTATGGTTTCCTAGCCGATTGATAAAATTTGTCAATCATGATACTATGTTTATAATATTTAAATTTTTACTGATTTCTATGTGAAAGGGTGGGCTGGACGAATGATTCAATCTTTTGATCGCTATTTCGAGAAAACTGACGGACTGGAAACAGATTACATCAAAATTCTGTACTACGATCTTGCAAAAGGTTACAAAGGTAACTACAAATCCTATCAATACACCCGCCTGTGCACTATTGCCGAAGGATCTAAGCACGTTAGGATCAATGACGGTAGCGAATTCACTTATACGACATCAGATTTTATCATTCTGCCGCCGAACTCCAGCGTCAAAATGGAAATGAAAGTGGAAACCAAGGCGATTGTCTATGAAATCAATGACAAACTTCTCGACGATATGATCAAAAGAATCGAGCACCAATTCGAATACGAAGTGTCCGCCGCGGACAAGCCGGTCATCCGCAATCTGTTGATGCCTGGAATCAAATCCCAAATTGACAGAATCAATGCCTACAGTATGAGCAACGACCCAAACAAGGAGTTCCTGATCGACCTGGTCTCACAGGAAATGGTATATACCCTGATCAAAAACTACAAGATGCCGCTTCACGCGAGAAAAAAAGAGGAACCTGTTGCCTATGCAATCCAGTGTCTCAAAGACAATCTGTCCGATCCGGATATGACAGTCAACGAAATCGCCTATTCGCTGAACATGTCCCCTTCGAATCTGATTCCACTGTTCAAAAGAGCGACTGGAATGACGCCTAAGGCATATCACAACTTACTTAAAATCAATAAGGCTAAGGAAGTGCTGCTTCACAAGATCGTTTCCGAGGTCAGTTACGATCTCGGCTTCGAGAGCATCTCCTATTTCATCAAGCTCTTCAAGAGTCACTTTGGACTGACGCCTAAACAATACACCATGAAATACAAACAGGATAATCTGCTATGGAACAAGTAAAAACCATCAACAGTGGCATCCTCATCAAATACCTGCGTGATTATTTCGCTGGCATTGCTGATCATCATGACGGAGATGAATACTACGGCGAACAGTTTCACATCCAGCTTAGGCCACTGGATAATACGGTCCACGGTACAATTGCACTCCCTCGGACAGAAATTGTGTTTGTGGGTGAACTGGATGTCGTTGAACATCAAATGCATTTGTACAGGATGGCGTTTTTGTCTGCAGGGGGCTAGCGCGATGAACGCCAGTGGTTGCTCTCGGAGAGCGCAGTGGTTTTTGGCTACGCCAAGTAGTTAGTGGTTGGGAAGAGATAAAGATAAAGATCAAGTTCGATTGGGGACAGGTGCGGGCGCTCTT
This sequence comes from Clostridiales bacterium, assembly GCA_021107455.1. Taxonomy (GTDB): domain Bacteria; phylum Bacillota; class Clostridia; order Peptostreptococcales; family Acidaminobacteraceae; genus Fusibacter_D. The sequence goes on from JAIOSU010000069.1 coordinate 1,471, forward strand.
GGGAGCGCGGTAGTTTTTGGCTGACGCCAAGTTAGTTTTTTTCGCTCTTTGAGCTCCAAGTAGTTGGGAAGAGATAAAGATCAAGTACAAATTACAATTGGGGACAGGTACAAATTGGTACCTGTTGAATTTTTAGTACTTGGAAAAATTAGAGATATATGAGCTAAGTCGAGTAAAGTGGCATAGCTCATTTTTATTTTTTTGCGCTCAAAGCGCACGTTGGTTTTGCGATTGTTTAATCACAGTAGTTTTGTTGCTCGCGGAGCGCCAAGTAGTTGGGAGGAGAATAGAAATAATTGATCTTTATCCTTTCCTAACCACTAACTACTTGGCGCAGCCAAAAACCGACTTTGCGCTAGCAAAAAACTACTGCGCTCCCCGAGCGCCATCTGTCAATACACATGCCATGCATCAAAAACATTGTGAAACGCATATTTTTTTTGAAAAATACTGTTAAAAACACGCACAACCCTACTTGTTATGCGGGATGAACCCAATCCCACCTTCAAACTTTGTGAAATTCTTTATCTTTATTATATGTATTTTTATATTACAAAAAAAACGATTGTTTATTTATTATCAATTGTTGACACGACTTTTTCTATGTATTATTTTTTAAACGAGAGTTGTCGCTGAAACGCGAAACTTGAAAGTTCGTTTTTTTTAAAGTCAATTGTCAGAATATTTTGATTATTGACTTTTGCTAAATCTCTTTCTTGATCACCTGGCAGGTTGATTAAATAACAGCCATGCGACAGGTGGTCGAGTCAGAGTACAATTTCATGAAAAGGAGGGATCAAAAAAAGCGTCAAGGTGTTCTAAATGGTAATTAAACATTGGCGAAATTGAATTTAAAAAGAGAGAAAAGGGGATTAATTATGGGCGTATCAGGATATTTTATACCATCGGTAAACTTACAAGGCGTTGGAAGTGTCAAAGAAGTTGGCAACTTAAGCAAGAACCTAGGAAGTAAGAAAGTATTGATAGTAACAGATGCATTTTTAGAGAAAATCGGCATGGCCGAGCAAGTTAAAGTCATACTCGAAGAAGCTGGCTTAAAAGCAGTAATTTTCGGTGGTGCAGAGCCTAATCCTACTGATAAGAACGTTGATGCAGGATTTGAAATTTGGAAAAAAGAAAAATGTGACGGTCTAGTATCCTTGGGCGGCGGTTCTTCACATGACTGCGCAAAAGGGATCGGTCTAGTTGCTTCCAATGGCGGCAAAATCCACGATTATGAAGGTATTGATCAATCTAAAAATCCGTTTGTACCATACGTAGCTATCAACACTACAGCTGGTACAGCATCTGAAATGACACGTTTTTGTATTATCACTGACTCAAGCAGAAAAATTAAAATGGCAATTGTTGACTGGAGAGTCACTCCGGGTGCTTCCATCAACGATCCTGAACTCATGGTCGGAATGCCTCCATCATTAACAGCGGCAACAGGTATGGACGCTTTGACTCATGCGGTTGAAGCATATGTTTCTACAGCAGCTACTCCACTCACGGATTCAGCGGCTCTTATGGCGATCAAACTCGTAGCGAAATATATGCCTAAAGCTGTAGCTAACGGTTCTGACATGAATGCAAGAGAACAAATGTCATTTGCTCAATTTTTAGCTGGTATGGCATTCAATAATGCATCGCTTGGTTATGTTCATGCGATGGCTCACCAATTGGGCGGTTTCTACAACTTGCCTCACGGTGTCTGCAATGCGATTCTTTTACCACACGTTTCAAAATTCAATATCATCGGCAACGCCGAAAGATTTGCGGACATAGCTGAAGCTATGGGCCAAAACATCAGTGGTCTTTCTGTAAATGAAGCTGCACAAAAAGCGATCGACGCTATCGTTGCACTTTCAGTTTCTGTTGGAATTCCAACTGGTCTTACTGCTCTCGGTGTTCAAGAAAAAGACCTTGAAGAAATGGCAACCAATGCTAAGAAAGATGCTTGTCAATTAACAAATCCTCGTACTGCGACTTTGGCTGAAGTTGTTCAGATCTTTAAGAATGCAATGTAGGGGCGCTCATGTGAGTGCGTGAGCGCAGTGGTTTTGCGATCGTTCGATCGCAGTGGTTTTTGTCGCTCGTGCGAGCTCCAAGTTAGTTTTTTTGCTAGCGCAAAGTAGTTAGGAAATGATTAAGTTCAAAACATAAAAAGGCATCTTATAATAAAAATATTATAGGATGCCTTTTGTTGCTCATTTTTTCACTAGGTACCAAAATGGACCTGTCCCCATTTGTACTTGATCTTTATCTTTTCCTAACTGCTTGGAGCTCACTTGAGCGCCTTCAATTTGTTATAGAATTTCACGACGGAATTCCCAATCTTCATAGTGGGTTTCATAAGAAAATTCTCCATATCATCGGCGACGTCTACAAGTCGTGATGGGATGTCGATGGATTGAGGGCAGTGTTCCAAACATGCTCCACACTTCGTGCAAAGTGAGGCGTGGCTGGGTTTACCATTCATTCCACCGAGCTGCATCCAGTAGAAGGTGCCGGTCTTTTGGTTCAACAGGTATTTCGAATTATAAAGGTCGAAACAACGCGGAATGTCTACGCCAAAAGGACAAGGCATGCAGTATTGGCAACCTGTGCATGGAACACGTTGGAGGTTTAGGTATATGTTTTTAGCTTCCTGAATCAATGCATTTTCTTCAGTTGAGAATTGGTTTGGAAGCATATCCTTCGCGTAGGCGATGTTGTCTTCAATATGTTGGTCTTCGGTCATTCCCGATAAGACCATGGTCACTCCTGGTTGGTTCCAGATCCATTTGAGTGCCCATTCTGCCGGAGTCCGTTTGATGTGGAAATCATCGTACAATATCTTGACTTGCTTTGGCAATTTTTGAGCCAAGGTGCCTCCACGAAGAGGTTCCATTATGAAAACAGCTATGCCTTTTTCTGCAGCATATTCAAGACCAAATCTTCCTGCCTGTGTGTTTTCATCTAGAATGTTGTACTGGATTTGGCAGAAGTCCCAGTCGTATGCATCGATGACTTCAACAAAGTTCTCACGGTCGCCATGGAATGAAAACCCGACATTTCTGATTTTTCCAGAAGCTTTTAGTGCTGTCAGATAGTTCAAAATATCCAGTGATAAAAACTTCTCCCAGTTTTCTCTGTTGAGGGCATGAAGCAGATAATAGTCAATGGTTTCCACTTGAAGTCTATTAAGCTGTGTTTCTATGATTCGGTCCATGTCTAAGGTGGAATTCACGAGCCATGGTGGCATCTTTGTAGCAATATGGACTTTGTCCATATAACCGTCTTTTAACGCTTTACCGATGAAGGTCTCGCTCTGCCCACCGTGATAGAAGTAAGCGGTATCGATGTAATTGACACCCTGGTCGATGGCATGTCGAAGTTGGGTGCGGGCTTTTTCCTCATCTATCAGTCCTCCTTTGGTCGGAAAGCGCATGCCTCCATATCCAAGTATAGAGATCCTGTCTCCTGATTTTTCAACTTTTCTATATTGCATGGTTCACCTCGTTTTGGTGGAGAATTTGATTGGGGACAGGTCCAAACTGGTACCTAGCAGCGCTAGGTACCGATTTGGACCTGTCCCCAATTATTATAGATTCTTTAGTTCGTCTACGATGCCTTTTGCCTTGTGGGTAATTTCGTGTTGTGAAGTGGAAATGTCATTGAGACGCATCACTTCTTTGGCGATGTTTTCATTTTCAAGGCTGAGCGCACTGAGAAGATCTGAAATCTGGCCTGCAAATTCGCTGGTATTGCTGGACATCTTTTGAACTTCGTTGGCGACAACCGAGAAACCTCTTCCATGCTCACCCGCACGTGCTGCTTCTATGTTGGCGTTGAGGCCTAAGATTTTGATTTGTTGAGTGATTTTGTTGACCGCACGGAGCATCTCATCTGTTTTCTCAATGAACTTTTTGGATTCATTGGATGAGTTCACCAAGGTTTCGTTGATTTTGTTCAGCTCACTTGTCACTTCAACGATTCTGTTCATTTCCAGATGCAATCTATCGCTGGTTTTGGTGATTTCTTCGAGTTGAAAATTCAATCTGTCTGCTGTATCAATCTGTTTGTCCACGATACCCATCATCAATTGCGCGACGTCGGATTCAATGATTCTCTTTGATTCGCCGAAATGGTCTTTGATCATTTCGAGAACCTTGTGACTTCCTGTAGCTTCAACAATGGTCTCAGCTTTAGGACTGATGTCACTGATTTCTGTGGTCACGTGGATTCCAAGCTCTTTTGCTCTTATAATTCCTGGTGACTGCATATTTTTACCCACTACACTTATGACATTCAATCCCGGATATTCATGGAACAAATTAATCAATTTGGTTCCACCGGCACCTGCACCGATTACTGCTATATTCATCTCTATATACTCCCTTCAATATTCCTCATTTTTTATTATATCATGGCAAGCTAGATTGTAAAGGGACGAAAAAAAGCCAGGCTCAGGGGGAACTGAACCATGGCTATGAGGGTAAGTTAGATTTCGTGAAATGCTTCCACGGTAAATGGTTTGGGTTTGTGCAAGTAAAGGGTCAAATCTTTGATGTAATCTTCGATTTCGTCTCCACGGTCATAATAATAACCCTTGCTTGGATCATTTGGATCTTTGAAAAGTAGAATTCTTGCGCTGTTGAGCACTACCGTCAGTACGACTATAGGGTCATCAAATGGTTTTTCTCTTTTCATGATGCCATCAAATACACCTTTGGTAAGTTTTGCATCTGATTCCTCATCTGTATATGTCTTGATCAATTCGATCAGTTCATCGAGTTCATTTTTCTTCGTTTCACTTAATAAGTCATAATATTTTGTTTTGTATTCATTCAGTTTCTCTTCAACGACTTTAAGTGGCACCAGTGCCTCTTCGGGCATATATTTGCGGCTGTTCAAATTTGCAATGGCGCGCTTCAGTACTACAATATTGCTTATTGTACGATGCGGTTCGTAGCGTGTTGATTCCGAATATTCAATCGATGTCTTCAAATGGGAAAGGGCGGATTCACCCTCCGCATAGTCTTTTTCATCTGCTTCTTTAATTAATTTTTTACCTTTGTTGATCAGTTCACTCATAATTTCGGATGAATTCATAATATTTTCTTCAGATTTAAATGACTGTTTTGAAGTCTCCCCTGCGAACAGCGGTGTGGAAAAAAGTGACGTGATAGTGACTAACACAAGTGCCAGCGACAGCAATTTCTTCATGATGTCCTCCTTTCGCGGGTTACTTGGCGTATCAGTATCTTATACGTCCTCAATCATATTTTTGGGTGAAAAAAAGGATCCAAATACGTAATCAAGCGCATTTGAATCCATAGGATGGGTTTTATATGTCTAACAAATTTCTTATAATTCGCTGATTGCGACTAACAAGTCATTGTAGAATGCTACCATTTCTTCATATACAAGATCATCAGCTGCAAGATAAGCTTCAATATCATCTATAAGGTCATTAAGTGCATCAATTGCATCAGTATCTGTGCTTGCTACAATTGCTAACTCTGCTTTATCAATCCACGCTACCAACTCAGCTTTTAAATATACATATAAATCTGAAATGTATACTTTTGATGCTTCAAGTAAATCGTTGTATGCACCAACAGTTAAGTCTTTTTCTTCATCAACGTATTCATCAATTTTATTGATCAATACTGTCAATTTGTATGAATTGTCATCGAGATCTATCAATGCTACCATTAATTTTTCAAGAACAGCTAGTTCATCAGTACCTAAAAGCTTATTATCTTCAAACTCTTCGATTGCTTCTTCCAAGTTTTCATTGTGCTCTTCTACTGCATCAACAATTAAAATCAAAGCTGGTGTAGTATTATTAGCTAAAAACACATCAACTTCATGAATAGCAGTATAAAACTTCACATGTGAACCTGCTAAATAATCAGCTACTGGTTCTTTGTATAATTCTTTTGCGATATCAAGATTCACATATAGTAAAGTCAACGGATCGCTGAATAATTTTGCTTCTAGTACAATCTTGTCAAAGTCACCCTTTGTAAGTTCAACAGGATTAATATCTCTTGTAAATGTAGTTATAAATGCGATCAGGTCAATTAAATCAATTTTCTTTTCTGGTGTCAAATCATTATAATAATTATTTTTGTAAGTCATCAATTTAACTAAAATCGCTTCAACTTCGACCAATTTATCAACGTATTTAGCATCATCAAACTCTTTCATAGCTGCTTTCAATTTATCTATTTCAGTTTTGATTTGAGCTTTTTTAGTTTCATCATATTCATTAGCAAATTTTTCTGCTGCAACTATTGCCAATTCAAATTTATCGATTGTTGCATCTCCACCTTTGTATTGAGTTTCAACAGCTGCGTCTAGTTTAGCATTTGCAGTTGCAATAAGAGCTTGCAAAACTTCTATGTCTGTTCTAGTTCCAGGTAGTGGATAGTCTTCCATCAATCTTTTAGCGAGTCCATAAGGTAATGCGCCATCTCTTAAAAGAATCTTTTGCAATCCTAGAGGCAAATCAATTTTTTTTGCGAGTCCGTAAGGCAAGCCTTCATTTTTAATCATTGTAAATCTTAATTGCTCTCTTAAAGCCTCTTCTTCGCCTTCGTTCATTGTCTTATTCTTCACCTTGTTTTCAAAGGATGATTTTTCCCTATTGAATGATGCGTTTGGATTATTGTTAGGAGCTGCAAATATCGCTGACGATGATAACGTCACGATCATAACAGCAGCCAACAATACTGATAGTAGTTTTTTCATTATAATTCTCCTTTCAAATTTTGATGTCAAAGCCGTTATGTTTCGACCTTCGCTATTATATACGTATACCTCTTTTATTTTCGGTGAAACTTATATTAAAAAATCTTGATATGTTATAATAAATTTTGGATATATATAGTAAGGAAAGCTGAAAGAGATTGAAATTATTTATACAGGAGGGGACGCTTTTGAAACTATCATTCAAGAATATACAATTTATGAAGCAAGCAATGATGCGTAAAGTCATATATTCGCTCATTCCCATCATTATCGCAAGCATTTACTTTTTCGGTTGGCGTGTTCTGGCACTACTTGCAGTCACATCTTTCTTCGGTAGTTTGACCGAGTGGGTCTTTGTAAGACGTACGACTAAGAAAATAACCGAGGCAGTTTGGGTCACCAGTGTGCTTTTCACTTTGACACTCCCACCATCAACGCCTTATTGGATTGCGATCATCGGCATTATCTTTGGCGTCTTGTTCGGCAAAATGGTCTTCGGGGGATTCGGTAAGAATCCATTCAACCCGGCCCTAGTCGGACGCGCTTTTATTTATGTCAATTTTCCAAAGTTTCTGACTGTCGAATGGACTCAGCCTGTGGATGGCGTTCTGGGTGGTTTTACGAAATACCTGGGAACACCCATCGATGCGGTGACGCAGTCGACGCCGATGCTTATCTATAGGGCATCTGGTGAAACATTCGAATGGTCAAAGATCGTACTTGGCAACATCGCAGGCTCTATTGGCGAAACCAGTGCCATACTGATTTTGCTCGCAGCCATATATTTGATTTATACGAAAACCGCATCAAAAGAAACAATGTTTAGTGTGGTCGGCGGTTTTCTTTTAATGAGTGGCGTTTTATACGCGCTCGGATTTGAACAGATTCCGAATCCGATTTACGGTCTATTTACAGGTGGTATATTGTTTGGGGCTGTATTCATGGCAACCGACCCGATTTCGTCGCCTAAGACCAAGGAAGGCCGTATCATTTATGGCATTCTGATTGGTATTATCACCGTCATTATTCGTGGATTCGCGCTCTTTGCCGGTGGTATTATGTTTGCGATATTGATCGGGAACACATTTGCACCGATTATCGATGAAGCGGTCAAAGAAATAAAAAAATCCAAGAAAGCGAAGAAGGAAAAGCTTGAAAAGGAGGTAAGCCATGGCTAAGAAAAAGCAGGTGCTCTACCCCGTTTTGTTTATGGTTCTTCTGACTGCCGCATATACCTTCATTCTAGCATTTATTAATGAAAGTACTATTGAAATCATTGAGGCGCAAGAAGAATTACGACTTCAAAAATCAATACTTTATGTTTTCGACATCCCTTTTGAGGATGATCAAGCAACTGTCAACAAACTTTTTAACGAACAACTGGAAGAAGTGAACTCTGAAGAAATGACCTATTATGTTTATGAAAATAATGGCACTGTTGATGGCTATGCATTTCCACTTACAGGTAACGGACTTTGGGGAAGCATTTCAGGTTACATCGCACTTTCTCCTGATTTTGAAACATTACTCGGTATAGATTTTGTTTCCCATTCAGAAACACCAGGACTTGGGGGCAGAATTGATGAAGAGGCATTCAAAGAGCAATTCAGGGAACTGGATGCATCCGGCAACCCTCCTGTAGTTTATAGACCCGCATCCGGTGGCAACGTTGACGCCATCACTGGTGCGACTTTGACTTCAAACTCAGTAAGTACAATCGTCAATAATTTTATGACGAACATCAAAATTTTTGCGGAGGAGGAAAATCTGTATGAATGAAATCATTAGAGTCTTCAAAGCAGGAATCTACAAAGATAATCCTGTTTTTAGACAAATACTCGGCATCTGTTCTTCTCTAGCAGTGACAAACCTCTTACTCAACTCTCTTGTAATGGGTATTGGACTGATCTTCGTCACCGCATTTTCAAGTTTCACGGTATCACTACTAAGAACAAAGACTCCCAAACACATTCGTATGATGGTGCAAACGCTTATAATTTCCGCATATGTCATCATACTTGACCTATTTCTTAAAGCGTATATGCCTTCCATGTCCAAAGCACTCGGACCATACGTGGGACTCATCATCACAAACTGTATTATCATGGGTCGTGCTGAGGCTTTTGCTCAAAAAAACAAACCTTTGATTTCATTTTTTGATGGTTTTATCATGGGCGTAGGATATACAGCGGTACTTCTATTTATTGCTTTTTTCAGAGAACTTTTGGGATTCGGGTCTTTGTTTGGAATCCAAATTCTTGGTGAGAGCTGGGTAAAATGGACACTTATGATTATGCCTCCAGGTGCTTTCTTCATGCTTGGCATCGTCATCTGGGCTACTTACGGTCTATTTCCACATGAAGATACAGAAAAGGCAGGTGTTAAATCATGATTGAAATCAGTCCATGGATTATATTTTTCGCATCTATTTTTACAAACAACATGATCTTAGCGAACTTCTTAGGCATGTGCTCATTTATTGCAGTATCCGGTGAAATTAGGACTTCACTCAGTCTAGGTCAGGCAGTGACATTTGTACTTGCCGCCACAAATGTACTAAATTATTTCATCTATCATTATATGCTGGTTCCACTGGGACTTGAATATCTCAGATTCATTGTTTTTATCGTCGTCATCGCCGCTTTTGTTCAACTTGTTGAGATGATCATTGAAAGATATTTTGAGACACTTTATTACTCACTCGGTATCTTTTTACCACTGATCACTGTAAACTGTGCAATCCTAGGGGTTTCACTCTTTATGATCATCCGCGACTACAATTTGATTCAATCCTTCGCATTCGGCGTTGGTTCCGGACTCGGTTGGACTCTTGCTATCGTTGCGATGGCGGGCATCAGAAATAGATTGAAAGGCGCAAAAATTCCAAAAGGTCTGGAAGGACCTGGCATCACGCTGATTATAACAGGCATCATGGCACTCGCATTTTTAGGATTTTCAGGCATCGTGCAAATTCAATAGGAGGATTATATGCAGACGATTGGAATAACAGTCTTAGCCATAAGTAGCATTACAGGTCTTCTCGCATTGCTTTTATCGATTGCCAACAAGACCATCGCCAATTATGGCGAAAAGAAAATCACAATCAACAAAGACAAGGAACTCCTTGTGGACGGTGGTGACACGCTCCTTTCCGCTTTGATGGAACAAAAGGTTTTTATTCCTTCAGCCTGCGGCGGCAAGGGCAGTTGCGGGTATTGCAAGGTGACTGTCATCGAAGGTGGTGGGCAATTCTTACCTACCGAAATGGGGTATGTGACTCCCGAGGAAAAAGCCGAAGGTGTACGCCTCTCCTGCCAACTCAAGGTCAGAGAGGATATACAAATCCAAATTCCCGAGGAACTCCTCTCGGTTCAGCAATTTGACTACCACGTGGAATTCCTCAAAGATGTCACACCAGCCATCAAGCACCTCAGACTTTCACTTCCTGAGGACGAAGTCATTGATTTCAAAGCCGGACAGTATATCCAACTCCTTGCTCCAAAATACAAGGGCAACGACGAGGAAGTCTACCGCGCCTACTCAATCGCTTCATCCCCACTCGATGAAAAAGCCGTGGAACTCTATATCGGCTATGTCAAAGATGGTGTGGCCACAACTTATGTGCACAACTATTTGAAAGAAGGTCAAAAGATCACAGTAGTCGGCCCATATGGGGACTTCTACTATCAAGAGGGCGATCGCGAAATGGTCATGGTGGCCATCGGTACCGGCATGGCACCGATTATGTCGATCCTCAAGTACATGCATTCCAAGAAAATCGATCGAAAAGTCACTTTCTATTTCGGTGCGAGAACCCGTGAAGACCTCTTTGAAATGGAAACCCTTGAAGCGCTGCAAAAGGACATGCCAAATCTCAGAGTGATCACTTGTCTCTCCAAACCTACTGAAAGCTGCAATTGGGACGGTGAACAAGGCCGCGTCACAGACATGCTTAAAAAATTCCTCGAAAACGCCGAAGACAAAGAGGCTTACCTTTGCGGTAGCCCAGTCATGATTGACTCGGTTATTCCGCTCCTGATGGAGAAAGGGATGCCTGAGGAGAGGATTTATTATGATAAGTTTGAGTGACGCTGCCGGAGGCGGGCGTCAGGAAAGTGCAGGGAGAACAGGGAGTGCAGGTAAGGCAGGAAAAACTTAAATTTTAAAAAAGCCTAGTCGAATTTGACTAGGCTTTTATCTGTTATAAAATACTTTTAGTTAAAGGCTGGGGCTCCCAGGTTTTCCAGGTTTTCCAGGTTTTCCTGCTCTCCCTGCCTTCCCTGCTCTCCCTGCCTTCCCTGCTCTTCCCTGCTCTTCCCTACACTTCCCTGCTCTCCCCGGCACCTTCGGTGCCTTATTTATATAGTGGGAATCTGTCACATAACGCCTTAACTCTAACCCTTGCAGGCTCGAGGTCAGCATCTCTGTTATCAATTACCCAGCTAATAATATCAGCAATCTCAATCATCTCAGCTTCGCCGAAACCACGAGTGGTGCTGGCTGGAGTACCGATACGGATTCCGCTTGTCACGAATGGACTTGCAGTTTCGTTTGGTACTGTATTTTTGTTTGTAGTGATGCCCACTTCGTCGAGCAATTTTTCTGCAGCTTTACCAGTGATGTCCTTGTTTCTGAGGTCGACAAGCATCAAGTGGTTGTCAGTGCCTCCTGAAACAATTTTGAATCCCTTTGCGGTAAGTGCATCTGCAAGAACAGAAGCGTTTTTGACCACATTCTTTTGGTAAGTTTTGAACTCTTCTGACATAGCCTCCTTGAAGCATACCGCTTTAGCAGCGATGATGTGCATGAGTGGGCCACCTTGGATGCCTGGGAAAATGGCTTTGTCGATTGCTTTTGCATATTCTTCCTTGCAAAGGATCGCGCCGCCTCTTGGGCCTCTAAGGGTCTTGTGAGTAGTTGTTGTTACAAAATCAGCATAAGGTACTGGACTTGGATGCACACCAGCAGCGATTAGGCCAGCGATGTGTGCCATGTCAACCATCATAAGTGCGCCGACCTCGTCACAGATTTCTCTGATTTTAGGGAAGTCGATGGTTCTTGAGTAAGCGCTTGCTCCTGAAACGATCATTTCAGGTTATTCAGCGATTGCTTGAGCTCTGAGTACATCGTAATCGATGAATCCGTTTTCATCTACTCCGTAAGAAACGAAGTTGTAAAGTTTGCCTGAGAAGTTTACCGGGCTACCGTGAGTCAAGTGACCACCATCAGAAAGGTTCATTCCGAGGATTTTAGCACCTGGCTCAAGTACTGCCATGTAAACGCCCATGTTGGCTTGTGAGCCTGAATGAGGCTGAACATTGGCGTGATCCGCACCGAAAAGTGCTTTCATACGATCTCTTGCGAGGTCTTCGCTCATGTCCACGAACTCACAGCCGCCATAGTAACGCTTGCCAGGATACCCTTCAGCGTACTTGTTGGTGAGGTGTGAACCCATAGCTTCCATTACAGTCAGGCTTGTAAAGTTTTCAGAAGCAATCAATTCAATGTTGCTGGATTGACGCTTAAGTTCAAGTTCCATCGTTTCATAAAGTTCAGGATCGTTCTTTTTAATCAACTCTAAATTCATATCACGCTCTCCTTGATCTTCTACTATTTCGTTTTAATTGGTGCCATGTGAATGGCTTCACCTTTCAGTCCCATTGTCGCTTCAGCAAAAGCCTCTCCGAGTGTCGGATGGGCGTGGATCGTGTTTGCGATATCATCCACTTTTAGGCCACTTGTGATAGCAAGCGCACCTTCATGAATCAAATCCGATGCGTGCGGACCCATAATGTGTACTCCGAGGATCACATCGTCCATATCGGAAATGACTTTGATAAAGCCTTCGGGTTCTCCGATACTGAGTGCTTTGCCGTTGGCACCGAACATAAACTTGCTTTTTTTGATTTCGATGCCCTTTTCTGCAGCTTCATCTTCTGAAAGCCCCACACTAGAGATCTCCGGAAATACAAAAATACAGTTCGGAACCACTTCGTGGTTGCCCTTGTGCTCGATGCCCATAATTGCTTCAGCTGCGGCAATTCCCTGATGTGATGCGGCATGGGCCAACATGATCTTTCCGTTGACATCGCCGATTGCATAAATGTTTTTAGCAGTTGTTTTGTAGTGGTCATCAACAGTGATGCCTTTATGGGTATATTCAATGCCTGCCGCTTCGAGGTTGAGACCCTCGAGTACCGGTGAACGTCCTGTGGATACCAAGATTTGGTCCGCAGGGAATTTCACTTCGCCTTTTTTGGTCTCGCCTACAAGAGCTAGCCCGTCTTCAGTCTTTTCGATTCGGACGAAACTGACATTTTTATGAAGATTGATGCCTTTTTTCTTGAGAAACGGTGCAAATCGCTTCGTGATTTCAGAGTCCACTTCCTTCAGGAAACGGTCACTTCTGATCACCACGTCAACTTCACTGCCCATGGCAGCGAAGATGCCGGCGAATTCCATAGCGATGACGCCACCACCAATGATGACCAAGCGCTTTGGTACCGATTCAAATTCCAGGAGTTCCTTGCTTGTGATCACTCCAGGCAAATCCACGCCTTCGAGAGGTAACATGCTCGGTTTTGATCCTGAGGCGACGATGATGTCGTCGCAAGTGATGTGGAATGACTCGCCGTCTTCTTTGGTCACAAGGAGCGTGTCCTCTGAAACGAACGATGCCGAGCCCTGAATCACGTCGATGTCGTTGACTTTGATGAGTTGCTCTATACCTGTGACAAGCTGGGTAACGACTTCGTCCTTACGCTTTTGGATTTTATCCACATCAATTGAAACTTCACCCACACTGATTCCAAAATCATCAATGTGTTTTAATGTGTTGAGAAGCTCCGCATTTTTGTAAAGCGTCTTTGTAGGTATGCACCCGTAATTTAGGCAAGTGCCTCCGATTTTATGGCGTTCGATGAGCGTGACCTGAGCACCAAGTTGAGCGCCTCTGATCGCGGCAACATAACCTCCCGGTCCGCCACCTATAACGACGATTCTCTTTTGCATGAACGCAGCCTCCTAATTATTGTTTTTCCCATTTGAGGATTGGTGAACGCGCTGCCATTACCTCATCCACTCTACGGATGACAGTAGTTGTAGGCGCATTTTTAAGAAGTTCAGGATTTTCATCCGCTTCTTTGCTGATCTGAATCATGACGTCGATGAAAGCATCAAGAGTCTCGAGGCTTTCTGTCTCTGTCGGTTCGATCATGATTGCATTAGGCACAATGAGCGGGAAGTAGATTGTTGGAGGATGGTAACCATGATCCAGAAGTCTCTTCGCAACGTCAAGTGTGCTGCATGTGCTGAGTTCATTTTTAAGACCTGCGAGTACAAATTCATGTTTGCAGATCGTATCTACTGGCAATGTGTAGTGAGCTTTCAATTTTTCCTGGATGTAGTTCGCGTTGAGAACCGCCATCTCGGATACTCTTGTGAGGCCTTCAGCGCCCATTGTGAGGATGTAAGTGTATGCTCTCACCAAAATGCCGAAGTTGCCGTTGAAGCTCTTGAGTCTGCCGATACTGTCCGGACGGTCGTTGTCCAGTTTGAAGATATCGCCAACTTTTGTGACCACAGGTTTTGGTAAGAATGGCTCGAGGTGTTTTTTGACACCGACAGGTCCTGAACCAGGTCCGCCACCGCCGTGTGGAGTTGTGAAAGTCTTGTGGAGGTTGTAGTGAACAACGTCAAATCCCATGTCGCCAGGACGTGTTTGTCCCATGATTGCATTGAGGTTTGCTCCGTCATAATAGAGTTGTCCGCCTGCTTCGTGAACCAATTTTGCGATTTCAACGATGTTTTTCTCGAAGAGACCAAGTGTGCTCGGGTTGGTGAGCATAAGTCCTGCGATTTCATCGTTCAGCGCCGCTTTGAGGTTCTCTATGTCGATAGCGCCATCTCTTGTGGATTTGATCTCAACCACGTCAAAACCTGCTACGTGAGCACTGGCAGGGTTGGTACCATGTGCAGAGTCAGGAACGATGATTTTGGTACGTTTGAAATCGCCACGCTTCTCATGGTATGCCTTGATGATCATTAGACCAGCAAGTTCACCTTGTGCTCCAGCTGCAGGTTGAAGCGAAAACGCATCCATGCCGCCGATTTCACTGAGCATGCCTGAAAGATTGTGCATGAGTTCAAGAGCGCCTTGAACAGTTCTTTCCTCTTGATGAGGGTGAAGAGCTGAGAATTTAGGAAGAGATGCCATGTCCTCATTGATTTTTGGATTGTACTTCATAGTACATGAACCGAGAGGATAGAATCCTGTGTCCACACCGAAGTTTTTCATGCTGACCTGAGTGTAGTGTCTCACAAGTTGTGGTTCACTCACTTCAGGAAGTACTATCTCTGTACCGCGTCTTAAAGCCGATGGAATCACTTCATCAAGATTCACATTATCAACTTTGCAACCGGGGAATGCATACCCTTTTCTGCCCTCTTTTGAAATTTCAAAAATAAGCTGATCGTATTTTACCATGTGATTTCCTCCATTGCTTTTACCAGACAATCGATTTCATCTTTTGTACGTTTTTCAGTGACGCAGAAAAGAACACGGTTTTTATCTGATGGATAATCTTTACCTAAGTTATAGCCGCCCAGGAAACCTTTGTCCGCAAGTTGCTTGTTGAGATCTTCGATATCGATATCTGTCTCAAGAACGAACTCTCTGAAGAAAGGTGCATCATGAACAGATCTGAATTTGCCTGTTTTGATCAATTCCTGTTTTGCATAATAAGCTTTTGTCGCTGATTGCTCAGCCACTTCAGCCATGCCCTCTTTGCCGAGGAGTCCCATGTAAATGGTCGCCGCGAGTGCATTGAGCGCTTGGTTGGAGCAGATGTTGGAAGTCGCTTTTTCACGTCTGATATGTTGTTCACGCGCTTGAAGTGTCAAAGTAAATGCACGTTTTCCATCGAGATCGACAGTCTGACCGACGATACGTCCTGGAAGTTTACGCATTTGCTTTGTGCTCGATGCCATGAAACCAAGATATGGTCCACCAAAGTTGAGGCTGTTACCAAGGACTTGACCTTCACCTACTGCAATGTCCGCACCGTATTCACCTGGTGTCTTTAAGAGACCTAGGGAGATTGGATCGACATTCATGATGAAGAGTGCCTTGTTTTCGTGAGCGATTTCAACTGCTTCAGTACAATCTTCAATGTTTCCGAAGAAGTTTGGAGTCTGGATGATGACGCCAACAGTGTCAGCGCTTGCCGTTTCTCTAAGTGCGTCCATATCTGTCAAGCCGTCTTTTGAAGGGACTTCAACCACTTTGACATTGTAAAAACGCATATAAGTTTTAACGACATCTCTGATTTCAGGATTGACTGTTTCAGAAATCAGAATTGTATCACCCTTCTGGTTGGCTGATGCAAGCATCGCAGCTTCTGCAGTTGCAGATGCACCATCGTACATGGAAGCGTTTGCAACGTTCATGCCAGTGATGTTTGCGATCATTGTTTGATATTCAAATATCGCCTGAAGTGTGCCTTGGCTGATTTCAGGTTGATATGGTGTGTATGCTGTATAAAATTCAGAACGCGAAATCAAATGGTGAACCACCGATGGAATCGCGTGATCATAAGCACCGGCGCCTCTAAAACAAACGAGTTCCTCAGTGCTTAGGTTTTTGTTCGCAAGATGTTTGACCATTTTGCTTACTTCTGATTCAGAACGAGGAACATCAAGGTTCAAACGTCTGCCCAACTTGATTGACTCTGGGATATCGTCAAAAAGACGGTCCACAGAATCCAGTCCGAGCACTTTCAACATTTTTTCCTCATCCTGTTTTGTATTTGGGATGTAAGGAAACCTCATTTATGCCTCCTCTTTGCAGAATGCTTCGTACTCTTCAGCATTCATCAATTCATCAAGATCAGCTTTATTTGCGATTTCAATTTTACAGATCCAGTTCTCGTATGGATCGCTGTTGATGAGTGAAGGATCATTTTCAAGATCTTCGTTCACTTCAATTACTTTTCCAGTGACTGGCATCAACATGTCAGAAGCCGCTTTTACTGATTCGATTGTTCCAAAGTTTTCTTCCGCTTCAATTTCAGCGTCTACTTCCGGGAGTTCCACAAATACGATTGAGCCAAGTGCATGTGCAGCGAAATCAGTGATGCCGACTA
>JAIOSU010000169.1 GCA_021107455.1 Clostridiales bacterium
ACGAATCTAAATCAATATGCACTGATGCCAGGTCTTGCGATCGGGACTGCTGCAGCCACGCTTTCGGGAATGAATCTCGGTGCAAAACAGTTTGACAGAGCTGAAGCAAGTGGAAGGGCAACGGCCATTCTTGGGGCAGCAGTGATGTTCTTCATATCATTATTATTTGTGATTTTTTCTAATTCTTTCATAAATTTCTTTTTGGATGTTCCAAATGATTCTGTTGTAAGAATCGGGACGCTATTTTTAATCATAATTGGTATTTCTGAGCCGTTTCATGCAGCATCTATAATACTATCAAGAACAATGCAAGGTGCTGGTTATACAAAAAAACCTTTTCAGATTACTTTTGTAAGCTGGGTTGTCATAAGGGTCATATTGGCATTCATCCTTGGCATAGTTTTAGGGATAGATTCCACCGGAGTATGGATTGCAATCAGCGCAACAAATATGATATCTGGGATATGGTCTTATGCGGTGTTTAAGAAAGGGAAGTGGAAAAAAGTTAACATTTATAGTATCAGTTGAATTAGATCGCGGAGGCCAACTATGAATTTTGATGATTACACTAGACTGATCAACAAAACAGAGGATTATATAGAAATAAATCTGGGGAAACAAATTACTTTATCGGATGCTGCTAAAAATGTTAACTTCTCCGAATATCACTTTCATAGACTATTTTCAAAATATTCTAATGAAACATTGAAACAGTTTATTACTCGCATAAAAATGGAACGCTCCGCAATCTACTTGGCAACATATTCTAAAATAAGCATCACAGAGATTGCATATAAGTATGGATACAACAGTTCAAGTAGCTATAATAAGGCGTTCAAAAAACATTTTGGTATGAGTCCAACTGAGTTTCGAAAGGAGCAAGAAAGGAAAAGAAATAATAAATAGACTGGAGTATAATTTGGGTATATTTAATACGGAGGTGCATTAGTAGTGGAAAAACCAAATATAACCATAGAATACTTTAATACGAGAGTTATTTATGTAAGATTTAAAGGAAGTTATGTAGCTTTCAGGAAAAATGGCAGGAAGCTGTTTAATCAGTTGTTTTCGTTTGCAACAGAGCACAACTTAGTCATCCCAGGTGAAACAAAGGTTCTTACGATCTATCATGATAATCCGTTTATTACAGATGCAGAAAATTTGAGGACAAGTGTAGCTATGACTATACCAAATGATGTTGAGATCAATGAAATTGAAGAAATTAACGTCATGACTATTGAAGGAAAGTTTGGAGTTGGTCATTTCGAGATTTCAGCCATGGAATATGAAGCGGCATGGCAGTACATGTATCATGAATGGTTATATAAAGGATCAGAGAAGCCTAGAGACTCGTTTCCATTTGAACTATATGTGTCTGAACCACCTAAACGTTTGAAGGACAAAAGTTTTACAGATATTTTTATCCCGATTGAGTGAAGTGTGTTGAATAGTATGATGATACTCATAACATCTGATCAAGTGACCCCATACTACATTTTATTAAATGATGATTCATGATATAATTAGATTTTATTCTACATAAAATAAGGAGATGAGAAAATGGATAAGTATGTATGCACCGTTTGTGGTTATATTTACGATCCGGCAGAAGGAGATCCAGATAATGGAATCGAGCCGGGAACGTCATTTGCAGACCTTCCTGAAGATTGGGTATGTCCACTTTGTGGCGTACCAAAAAGCGATTTTGAACTCGCTGAGTAATGAAAAATAGTTTTAGGAATATTCTAAAGATATGGTATTCAACCTAATCTTTAGAATATTTTTTTGTTTGTTTTCAGATTATAATTATCATGTAAAATGATATACTAATAGTAGTGAATATTAAATTGAATGAGGTGAGAAAATGAGAGAAATCCACAACACATTAAACAAAATCTTTGTTTACGCAAACGAAACTGCTGATTTTCTGGAGCAAAATAGAGTTGACCATCAGCTTCAATACATCGCAGGTAATTATTTGAAAATTGATGATGCCTATGAACTTCAGGCTTATCCTATTCCAGTACTTTTGGTAAAAGGAAAAGGGGAGATTGGCTTCAATTTGGACGGAATTTATTTTGAATTTGTAATGAAGAAAGACACAGCCTTGAGACTGGATATTGAAGAGTTTGCAAAGGATTATGAATTTGAGATTTATGGTGCTGAAGACACTGAACATGCCTATTACAAAAGTGGTATGTTACGAGATTCTTTTAAGTATGCTATAGAAAAGAGTAAGGAAAAAGGTTTTGGAATTGCATTTAACTTTGAAGAAACAATTGAACCTTCTGAGAAACTATATGAAACCTTTGATAAGTGTTTTAAGAGGATCATTGTTGGAAAATAAGAAACCGACATTATTCTTTTGAGGAGGTATCAATCATGAGAATATTTGCACTGGAGGTTAATAATGACATCAAAGGTATTGATCAGCGAAAGAAGTATATTGAATCACTCATTGCGAAGTTGGAAGCCCCGGACCTAATCGTTTTACCGGAGCTTTCACTTTGCAGTTACATGGGCAATGAAAACATATGGAAATATGCGGATGAAAATAGTCAGATGACATCTCAGTGGGCTATGGAGGTTGCAAGGAAATATAGTACATATATTGCAGTAGGTTTCTTAGAAAAGTGTGAGGCTGATTATTACAATTCATATTTGATTGCTGATCATAGTAATGTTTACGGGATTGCCAGAAAAAGTGAGGGTGAGTCTTTTATATTTAAAAGGGGTGATTTCAACAATATTATAGTCACTCCTTTTGGTGAGGTGGGTGTCGGTATATGCTATGATGCACGCAGGAAACATTTCTATGATAATATAAAAGATCGTAGAATTGCATTAATTCTATTTCCTCACGGGTCTCCCAATAATCCTAATGATGAAATTTCCGAGAGAAAGACTAATGATTATTTTTGCAGTGCCTATGAAAGAGCTTTTGAGGTTCCAGTCGTATATGTCAATAGCACTGGAAAGATGGATTATATGCTTGGTAGAACTGGAAAAATGATGATGGATGCAGGTTTTCAATTGAATGGATTATCCAAGATATATAGTAGTAGGGGGACTTCAATTGAATCAGATGTTTTTGAAGCCACGGGACTTAATCTTGAGTTGATGTCCAAAGAAAGAAAACAGGATATAAAATTTTATGGCAATGACATAAATAAGGGGAACCTTTTATTTAGGCATTTCATCATAAAACCTGATATTAAGGCTGGTGTGAAATTCTATGAGAAGATGAAGAATCAGGTGTGATTTTTCTTGGAGTGTACATATTGCCTATTTTGGCAGACGAAATGGTAACCATATATCCTGAGCTGGACTATGCCAGAATGCCGGTATTGATTGCTGCTGAAATGCTCTTGGCATTATAATCGTCCTATGGATTGTAGCTGCAGTTATTTTGTTGATTCGAATGTGGGAGGTCGCAGTTTTGATTGAGAGATTAAGCCTAAAAAATAGAGATGAAGTTCAAGAATTGTTTCTCAGTGTTTTTTCTAAGCCGCCATGGAATGACAAATGGGACACAGAAAAACAATTGCCAATGTATTTAGAGGATTTGATGGACAACAAGAATTCACTCAGTTTTGGATATTATGAACAAGGGAAGTTGATTGGCCTATGTTTAGGATATGTATTTCATTGGTGGCAAGGAACAGATTATTTCATTAAAGAGTTTTGCATCGAAAGTAGCGTTCAAGGAAAAGGACATGGCAAGGCTTTTATAAGTGCAATTGAAGCTCACATAAAATCAAATGGAATTAAGGCTTTGTATCTGACTACAGAGAGACTCACACCAGCTTATACATTTTATCAAAAAAATGGATTCCATGAATTGAAGGACAATGTGTTTTTTGCAAAAAGTGTTGAGTAGAGAAGAATTAAAAAATAATCAGAACCGGAAGTAAGAATAAATGGAAAAAATCAAGAAACCAACATTATTATTTAATAACGATCCAATTCTGACAGTGGCCTTTTTTGCAGCCGCTGTTTCTGCTGTTTTCATTCATCCATCGCATGCCTATTGGGATTATATCGACGGTCATGTATTGAGTTTGCTCTTATCGATGATGATCGTGGTAGCAGGTTTTCAGAAAGTCGGTGTTTTTGATTTCATCGTAGATCAATTGCTTAAATATGTGAAAGAGACGCGGACTTTGGCTTTTGTTTTAGTGGGAATCTGTTTTTTCAGTAGCATGTTTATAACAAACGACGTTGCATTGATCACGTTTGTACCTCTGAGTATACTTCTATTGACGCAAATAAGAAATCAAAAATTATTGGTTCCAATAATTGTGATGCAGACGATAGCCGCTAATTTGGGCAGTATGTTTACTCCGCTTGGCAATCCGCAAAATTTATATTTATTTTCGATTTCCAATATGACGATTTTTGCATTTTTAGGAACGATGTTACTACCCACAGTGGTTTCATTCATTTTGATATCGGCCTCAATTTTACTGATCAAGCCAGAACGGATAGAGCCTTTAAAAGGAAGTGGGATCACACTAACACGTAATAAGGAATCCACCTTTTGGATATTGATGTTCTTCCTATGTTTGATGGCTGTTTTAAAAATATTGCCATATTTTTTAGTCTTGGTCATTATTCTAATCGGTGCATTAAAAATTGATCGCAAATTGATACTTAATGTTGACTATGGTCTACTATTTACTTTTGTTTGCCTGTTTGTTTTCATCGGAAACTTAAAGTCGATACCTCAAGTAAGTTTAGCACTTGCATCAGTCGTAGATGGACATGAAATCACAGCGGGTATTGTTTTGAGTCAGTTGTTCAGTAATGTGCCTGCCGCGATTCTATTGTCAAAATTCACTATTCATTATTCGAATTTGCTGATAGGTGTTAACTTAGGTGGACTTGGGACTTTGATTGCATCGATGGCAAGTGTTATATCATTCAAATTTTATGCTGCTACAGAAGGTGCTGAAACAAGTAAATATCTGTTGGTTTTTACTGTGATGAACGTACTTTTTTTAGCTGCTCTTTGGGGCACGGTAGTGATGTTTACAGTTTAATTCAAAGTTTTAACAATTGAATAAGGAGGTTACATGGAAAAATTAAGATATTTGTTCGAGAATTTCAATCTGGCGGAAATGATGGTGAAACATTGGGAGTATGATGAAGAGTCAGTGAAACTTTTCCGTAATTTCAGAATCTCTTCAAATGCAATATATCCTTTTGAAATACATGGTAAAGCACATTTTTTGAGATTGTCACCAGATTCAACGAAAGAAGTTGGGGTTATTGAAGATGAGATATCATTTACAAAATATTTAAGAACGCATGGCTTTGATGCAGTGAATTTCATAGCATCACGAAATGGTAAACTCGTGGAGTCATGTGAAACTCCTTGGGGACTTTACAATGCCTCAGTGATGGAAGGCGTATTGGGACAAGATCTTGAAGAACTAGAAATGGATGCTTCAATAGCTTTTGAGTTCGGCAGTTCGCTTGGTAAACTCCATAAATTATCAAGTACATATGATGTAATGTCTTCAAATAGAATGCATTGTATTGATGTCTTAACATGGTGTGAAAACTATCTGATTGATTTTCCAGAACATAAGGAGATTATTGATGCCATCGAACTTTTGAAACCTGTATTAAAAGCACTCCCGAAGGTGAGAACACAATATGGACTGATTCATTATGATTTTGATCTTGACAATGTTTTTCTAGATCGGGAATCAAGGAAAATACATGTTATCGATTTTGATGATTGCATGATGTCATGGTATGACATGGATGTTGTTTTATCACTGGACAAACTTGGTAATGCACATCAGGACAGTTTCATAAGAGGTTACAACTCACACTACCAGCTCAGCTCGGATTTTGAAAGATTAGCACCGATATTTAGGCAATTCACTCTAATTTACAGCTATACACGAATTGTAAGAAGTATAGAAGAAAAGTGGGAAAATGAACCTGCATGGATGATCAATCTAAGGTCAAAGTTCGCATCATACCTTATAAAAACAAAAGAAGATATAAAGGAAAACATATTATGCTAAATATCAGAAAATTTATATTAAGAGCACTCACTATCTTGACTCTTATATCAATTCTAATGTTAATATCAGCCTGTGACGTGAAAGATGTCACAGAACCTGCAACAGAACCCGTCACAGAGCCCGTCACAGAACCCGTCACAGAACCCGTCACAGAACCCGTCACAGAACCCATTACGCTCGATGAGATTCTCTTAGAAGACGCCCAAAAAACGAACGACTGGCAAGTCTTCATTGATGATATATATGGACTTTATGGTTTTAAGGATTCAGATGGAAATATTGTGATTGAAGCAAGTTTCATTGAAGCTGAAAATTTCGAAGGCGGAAGAGCCATCGTAAAAGTGAAGTCGGAAGAATATTTTGGGATCTTGGACGGTGGAGTATTTGGTCTGATTGATCCGGAGGGTGAGTTTGTCATTGAACCAGAAGGACTGCTTACCCGTGTGGACCAGTGGCATTACCTTTATGCAAAGGGAAATGATTACTATCCTGCCTATGGTATGGATGGATATTCCATGATGAAAAGAGACTTCTTGGATGAGAAAGGTCATAGGCTTGGTGATGAACGTTTCTATTACGTAGAAGCAATCAATGAAAATCTGTTCTTGGCGAATACCGGTTCAAAATCATTGTTTATTAACGGCGAGGGGGAACCACTTAAGGATTATCCTGAGTTTGGGTTTGCAGTGACTTCAAAAGTCAGTGATGATAATGTGATCCTCATTCCTCTAGATGATCCTGTCGAGCGCATTAAGTACATGATGTCACTTGACGGAAAACTACTTGAAAATATGAGTGAAAGTGGAGTCCTTATTGATGACATAACTTATAAACTTGAGATAGTTTCCCCTTATATAGGATCTTCAGTGATATATCCAGTTTTGTCAATGAATGACTCGAGTGTTCAGGACAAAATGAACCAAGCTATACTAGACTTCGCTACTGAAGCAGCGTGGGAAACAGATCTGACAGGAGAGAAAATTGAAAATTATGATGATCTTGAACAGATCTGCCAAACTGTAGTGAATGAATTTTCACTATCCCTTCAAAGCAATTTAATGAATGTGAACTCACTTGGTTATTTTTATGGATTTGGTGCGGCACATCCCAACAGCTTCATGTCCACTAAGTATTTGAATTTCAGTACGGGAGAGGTTTTGACACTAGAGTTACTTTTTGAAGAAGGTTTAGACTGGAGACAGGCGATTGTAAAGGAAGTCGATCGTCAGTTTATGGCGGATGAAGACGCATACTTGTTTATCGATAAGACATGGCCTGAAATAGAGCGCATAGAATCATTTTCTGATGCGCACTTTGAGGTTTCATTTGAGGAAGAGTTTATGACCGTTTATTTTCCGGTTTATGAAATAGCACCATATGCTGCAGGGATACCATCTTATGATGTGCCCTATTCAGTGCTGGATGATTATTATGATAACGACTCGGATTTTTTTAAAGCACTTTTTGATAAGAAATAGCTTGAAAACTGCATCTTATCCACCCAAATCGCAACTCATCCAAAATCGGTTGAATCCGCTTGCTATTTAAATTATACTTAGGGCATATTAGATTTAAAAGGTGAAAAAATGACAGATTTTAAAAATGTTAGAAACGTAATTCCAGCACTATTCATAGCGATGAAAAAGAAAGAAACTCCACTTATGGCCAAAATTTTCGCAGCCATAACGGTTGTCTATGCTCTTTCGCCTATTGACCTGATTCCCGATGCAATACCGATTTTCGGTTTGATGGATGATTTCGTAATCGTGCCGTTATTAGCGTATATCGCAATTAAATTTATTCCGGATCATGTGCTGGAAGTGTGTGTTTCTGAAGCACAAGTACTCATGATTGACGGTATACCTAGAAAGTGGTTTTATTCGGTTCCAATTGTCTTGATATGGGGAGTGGTAATCTTTTTTGTCGCACGATATTTTATGGAAGCGGATCCAAGGGAAGTCATCACTTTTATCAACTCATCTCCTAATAGAGGACTACTTATTTTGATTGGACTTTACAGTCTTAAGGCAGTTACTTTTGTTATACCTGTCGCACTTTTATTTATAGCATCTGGTGCATTTTTACCTCTGTACCAGGCCATTGCTTTGACGTATGCACTGGTTGCCATTGAATTTACACTTACATTTATCATCGGGAGACGACTTGGCCAAGAAAGGGTTTCCAGCTTTCTATCAAAGAATAAGAGAACGGAGAAACTGCTTTCCATGAATCTAGAAGAGGGATTTTTGATCACTTTGATCTTGCGCATTGTTCCAAATCCTTCGGTCGATTTCATAAGTCTTATGCTTAGTACAACTAACGTCTCCTATAAAACATTTATTACAGCGTCTCTAATCGGTATTTCTCCGAGTTTGTTGACTTATATATTTATCGGAGATGCCATTTGGGATCCTCTATCCACTGCTTTTATATTGCCTTTCGTCATCAGGGTAATCCTAAGTGTCATTACGTTTGTGTATTATAGAAAAAGTCCTCGTTTTCAAAAGTTCAGAAAAGCAAAAAAAATTGATCCAAGTCTTTTGGTTGACTTGGATCAAGTATAGAATTAATTATATCATAATAACATATTCACCAGGTTTCCTGCGGCTTTGTTTGTCATGGTATCTTTATAAGGGTTGCTTTTACCTGCAGTAGTCGTTTTGGTGACACCACCTGAGACATAACTTTTACCACACTCAGGACAGATGCTATGAAAAATCTGTACACTTTGGGCAATAACTTCTTTGCCCTCTTGTTTTGCATCCGCCTGTTCATTGGCAACATGTTCCATTTCATGGGAAATCACAGCTGTAGCGGCCTGTGCCGGATTTAGCTGCGTGGGGGTTTTAAAGGACACTCCTGGATCGTCAGATTGATCTTGATAAGTCCTGCTGGCACATGTTGCACATTCGACAATACCCATTTTCTTAAGAGCTTTGTCATCGAAGACTTCTTTGAGGGTAGCCAATTGTTGATCAGCAGGCACAAGTTTATTGCCGATTTGTTGAGGAGTTCCAATCTTTCGACTATTATTGATATTTGAGTATCCAATATCTTTAATTGGTTGTATACTGCTCACCGGATATACTGGTTGAGCGGGATTGATTCTATCCATAATATCACCTTAACTAATTATACACCCGTTTCAAAAGTTTGAAAAGTGGATCACGGATGCACTTCCATTATCAAGAAAGTCGCATCATCCATCAACTGATCTATATGTCCGATATGTTGGATTAAATTATCTCGAAGTGCAGTTTTCAATTCCTCAGCAGCCAGAGTCACATTCGCCTTCAAAAATGCTTCCATTCTTTCTTGACCATACTGCTCATTGTTTGAATCTCTGGATTCAATTAATCCATCAGAGTACATGAACAATTTATCTCCTGCCTCAAGAGTTTCGCATCTTTCATCAAACACCGGTGTAATAAATTCTCCAAGCTTACAGATGGAAAATCCTCTGGTATTAAGCGTGATCAGTTCACCTGTATGTTTTATGATGTAGGGTGATACGTTCATTCCTGCAGAAGCATAAGTAAAGGTTTTTGTCTTTGTGTTATAGATTCCATAGACCATGATAATATAGGTCTCATCACTGAAATTGGAGTTGTTGTATCCTTTGTAAATTGTGTTCAATACCTCAGACGGTGGGTTGATTGACTGATTGTCATCCTCATCTTCATAAAAAGGAAGGATGTTTTGATTAGCAAATATCGTAAGCATCGCTGCGGTAACACCATGTCCGGAAACATCTCCCAAATAGAGAGCAATATAGTCTTCATCTAGCTTGATCACGTTGTAAAAATCGCCGCTTAAACGCTCGGCCGGTAAGTATTCTACATAAAAAGATATGAATTCATCCATTGGCAACTTCTCAGGCATTAGGCGAAGTTGCATTTCTTTTGCATATTCAATGTCTTTAAGAAGCATTGAATTCATATCTCTGAGTTCCTCTGTCCTTTGTTTGACCATTTGATTCAAATGTCTGTATGGGGCACTGACGTTTTCTACATAAATTGCTTTATATAAGATCATGGAAGCAATGATTTTGTAGATATGACCCACATAATTGAACGCATCATATACACTACCGTAACTTGTGAATGCAAATTCTGAAAACATCAAGAGGACAAGAGCTATCATGAATTGATGTTCAAGTCGTTGATTTGTTCGATTGAATTTTGACAAATGGAGCAGAAAAGTTGATGCCAATATCAGTATGATGATGTATTCCATTGCAATTTTAAGACTAGTAAGTCCCAAACCCTCTACGAACATCGGCGGGATAAAGTTCGGAAAATAGGTGACGATTAAGAACAAAAGAGTTGAAAAAGAGATTGTTACACCTGCGAAAATCTCTTTCTTAGTTTTGACCTTAAAATTGGAAGGAATATATGCAGAAAGTAAGAGACCTATGCTACCAAATGTCCTTGAAAGGATCCACAATGTTGTAGCTCTGTTGGCGGTATCATTTGAGATGAAAAAGTCTGACATGCCTTTAAAGCTGAAAGTGTGAAATGTATCAAGAAGGCCCATGGTCAAAAAGGCGCATCCTAGAATAATCATGCGTAGGTTGGCCGACTCCTCATAAACGAAATATGTGACGGTGAATATTGAAAAGGAGACCAATACGCCTATAAATTCAAAAATAACGTGCCAAGTCAAATATCCGGCGATTGAAGTGATGCGCATGAATAGATCATTGTAAATTGCTGCAGTTGTATAAATAAGTACTGAAAACAGTACTGACATAATTATTTTGTTATATTTAATACGTTCCATGGATAGCCTCTATTCATTATTTTGTAAGCCTTCAGTTCTTTCAATTATATAAAATATCAGTCAATCTATCAAGCGATTATGTCCGTTTGTTTGTGTATGACAACCAAATTGGCTGCTGACATTTCATAATTGAAGTTGATTGACAGTTTGTACGTATTACAATACAATTTAAGTCAATACATCAAAAAGGAGGAACATGAACATGAGTGCTTATAACGCGGTATTTGCAATTAAAACAGACAAAGCTCCAAAATGTATCGGTCCATACTCACAGGCGGTGGCGTTCTCACATTACAACAATTTTTCAGCTCAATTGCCTATTGATCCAAAAACAGGTGATTTAGTGGAGGGTGGAGTAAAAGAGCAAGCAGAACAATGTTTTAAGAATATCAAAACAATTGTGGACAGCATCGACCATGTGATGAATGATATCGTCAAGATCACTGTATTTGTAAAGAACATAAAAGATATGGATGCAATTGATGAAGTTTATAAGACGTTTTTCACTGGTTATGTTCCTACACGCACAGTGGTTTGCGTTGATGCTTTACCATTGGACGCTATGGTTCAAATTGAAGCGCTTCTTTCACATGGTGAAGGAACTATTCCAAATGCACCTCAAGCAGGTGACCTGATCAAACTTACCAATAACACGACAAATGCGCCGGTTAGTTCATTATCGACACAAACGGTATCATTTTCCCATTATAACAATCTATCCGCTCAACTCCCTATTGATCCCAAATCAGGAAGATTCGTGACTGGTGGTGTAAAAGAGCAGGCAGCGCAATGCTTTAAGAATATCAAAGGAATTTTAGAGAGTATCGATGTTCCTTTTGATGATATCGTGAAAGTAAATGTCTTCCTTAAAAATTTGTCGGATTCCGATGCCGTCAATGAAGTTTTCACGACATTTTTCCCGGATTCAGCCATCGCAAGAGCAGTAGCTTATGTCCCTGCAGTTACAACTATTGCAGCGTCAGCTTTGCCAATGGATGCACTGGTTCAGATTGAAGTTGTGGTTTCACATGGAGATGGAACTCCTCCACAAGCGGTTGAAGATAGACACGGTTTGATTATTGAAGCAAACAATACGGATAACGCACCGAAAAGTGCTCTTTCGACTCAAACAGTTGCTTTTTCACATTACAACCATCTTTCAGCTCAATTGCCACTTGATCCGAAAACTGGCGAATTGGTAGCCGGCGGTGTAAAAGAGCAAGCTGGTCAGTGCCTTAAAAATATCAAGGCAATCGTAGAAAGTATCGACCATTCGATGGAAGATGTGGTAAAAGTGAACATTTTCCTTAAAAATATCGCAGATATTGCAGCGGTTGATGAAGTATATTTAGCATTTTTCCCAAATGGAGTACCTGCAAGAAGAACTGTAGGAGTATCCGCCATTCTTAAAGATGCACTTATACAAATCGATGTAGTTGTATCCAATGAAGAAGGTACACCTCCAAGGGTATGATCAAAATAAATACTATATAAATGAAAAGATGCTGCCTCCTGATGAAAAAAATTAGGAGGCAGTTCGTTTTCTTTTAGTAATTTCATTCCATTTGATGTTATAATTTAAATCAATGGTAAATATACAAGTATTTTATTGGAGTGAAAAATGAAAAATCGTTGGATGATCATCCTCATATTCTTTGTTATTATTACATCAAGTTTGTTCATCGCTTTTAAGAGTGGTGATTTCAGAGCTTTTGATGAAAAAAATTCAATTGTCCTTCAAGCCAGTGAGTTTTCACCGGATATGTCTGCACATAA
>JAIOSU010000325.1 GCA_021107455.1 Clostridiales bacterium
AACAGAGCACAAGACGAAAGAAAAACTTATGATCCAAACAGACCACAAGGCGAAAGAAAACCATATGATCCAAACAGACCACAAGGCGAAAGAAAACCTTATGATCCAAACAGACCACAAGGCGAAAGAAAACCTTATGATCCGAACAGACCACAAGGTGAAAGAAAACCTTATGATCCGAACAGACCACAAGGTGAAAGAAAGCCATATGATCCAAATAGACCACAGGGTGAGAGAAGACCTTATGATCCGAACAGACCACAAGGCGAAAGAAAAGCTTATGATCCGAACAGACCACAGGGCGAAAGAAAACCTTATGATCCAAATAGACCTCGTCCAGCTCAAACTGGAGACAGACCTAGTTATGACAATCGCGGTACTGGTGGCGGATATAAAGGGAACAAACCAAGTGGTGGATACAACAAAGACAGAGATTATTCAGGCAATAAGAAAGTAGATTCTTCAATAAAGACCATTTTATCCAACACAGAAATTCAAGAAAAAACACCTAGCAAGAAGAAACAAGGTAAAAAAGATAAAATTGTCATGACATTTGATACAGATAAACTCGAATCAAAATCAAAAAAAGCAAAGAAATTACTCAAGGAAGAATTGGCAGTCAAAGAAGTCAGCGGCAGAAAAGAGTTTGACTTCGGTAAGAAAACCAAAACTAAGAGTGGTAGATACAAAGATAAAACAGAGCGTGAGAGAACAGAAAAAATCGAAGACATGCTTACTCGAGAAATCATACTAGTTCCAGAAGAAATGACTGTTAAGGAATTTGCAGAAGTGATTCATAAGCCTATAAATGACATTATCGTCAAACTTATGGGACTTGGAATCATGGCAACAGTCAATCAAAATATCGATTACGATACTGCAGCACTGATCGCAATCGACTACAATATCACACTCGAAATTGAAGAAGTCATTGAAGAAAACCACATTGAAGCCTTTGAACTTGACTTTGAAGATGAGCCAAAAGATCTTAAAAAACGTGCACCTGTCGTTACAGTCATGGGACACGTCGATCATGGTAAGACTTCACTTCTTGATGCAATCAGAAATACCGGTGTAGCTGACGGAGAAGCTGGTGGCATCACTCAACATATCGGTGCTTCAGAAGTTGTATACAATGGCGAAAAAATAGTATTCCTTGATACTCCTGGCCATGAGGCTTTTACTTCACTTAGAGCCAGAGGCGCAAAAGTGACGGATATAGCAATTCTTGTCGTTGCTGCGGATGATGGTGTTATGCCACAGACCATTGAAGCAATAGACCATAGTAAAGCAGCTGGCGTACCAATCATTGTAGCAATCAACAAAATTGACAGACCAAACGCAAATTCTGATAAAGTTAAGCAAGAACTTGCTGACAGAGGAGTTTTGATTGAAGAATGGGGCGGCGATGTCATAGCAGTACCAGTATCAGCCAAAACCGGAGAAGGTCTAGAAAAATTGCTTGAGACTGTTTTATTGGTATCAGAGATGTTGGAACTCAAAGCCAATCCTGATAGACTTGGTATCGGTACAGTAATCGAAGCCAAAGTTGAAAAGGGTAGAGGAACCGTATGTACTATCATTCTTG
Organism: Clostridiales bacterium; assembly: GCA_021107455.1. Classification (GTDB taxonomy): domain Bacteria; phylum Bacillota; class Clostridia; order Peptostreptococcales; family Acidaminobacteraceae; genus Fusibacter_D. Next base: position 1,589 of record JAIOSU010000325.1, read on the forward strand.
AAAAAGGAACAATGAAAGTCGGCGATCCTATAGTAGCTGGAGTGTCACATGGTAGAGTCAAAGCGATGTACAATGACAAAGGTAAAAAGGTCAAGCAAATCGGACCTTCAACTACTGTCGAGATTGATGGACTTACAGATATTCCGCAAGCTGGTGAAAAAATCTATGTGACACCTGATGAAAAAACAGCGCGTTACATTGGTGAAAAACAGGCTATTGCTTATAGAGAGAAAACTCTCAATAAAAATACAAGCGTTACACTTGAAGAATTGTTCTCTAAAATTCAAGCTGGCGTCATTAAAGATCTCAATCTTATTGTTAAAGCGGATGTACATGGTTCCGTAGAAGCAATTAAGCAGTCGCTTCTTAAGATTTCAAATGAAGAAGTGCGAATCAATATCATTCACGCCAACGTTGGTGCAATTTCGGAATCAGATGTTATTTTGGCCTCTGCATCCAATGCAATCATCATTGGATTCAACGTCAGACCATCTGTCAATGTAACTGCTGTTGCAGAACAGGAAGGCGTTGACCTTAGAACTTACAGAATCATTTACGATGCGATCAATGACGTTGAAACTGCCATGAAAGGCATGCTCGACCCTACATTTAAGGAAGTTGTTCTTGGCAGAATCCAGGTCAGAGCTACATTCAAAATTCCTTCAGGCGTTATTGCAGGTGGTTATGTGACCAGTGGTAAAGTTGCACGTAACGCAAATGTAAGAGTCATCCGTGATGGAATTGTCATTCATGATGGCAAGATTTCTTCACTGAAGCGTTTCAAAGATGACGCCAAAGAAGTAGCACAAGGTTATGAGTGCGGTATCGGAATTGAAAAGTTCAATGATCTCAAAGAAAATGATGAAATCGAAGCTTACATCAACGAGGAAGTCAAAAGAGTATAGTAAGCCGAGAATAGACTAGAAAGAAGGTGTTTGTATGGCCAGTTCAAGAAACCGTAAAATAGCAGAAGAAATCAAGAAAATTGTAAGCCACCTTATGTTGGTTGAAATCAAGGATCCGAGAATCTCAAAACTTTCATCCGTAAATCATGTCGAGGTGACAAATGATCTTCGCTATACTACACTCTATATCAGTTGTTTCGATCCTAAACACAATGTTGAGATGACCATTGAGGGTCTCAATAGTGCAAAAGGGTTTATCCGTAAGGAGATTGGTAAGAGACTCAAACTGCACTTCACACCTGAACCTATATTCAAAGCGGATCATTCTGTTGAACACGGTATGCATATCAATGAAATATTAGGAACGCTGAATATAAAAAGTGATGAAGAACCAGATCAAGAATCAGATCAGGAATCACCGGAAGAAGATGAAGAGGAATAGAATATGAATAACTTAGAAAATTTAAAGATCATCTTAAGTGATCCGAAAATCAAAAATGTATTCATCCTTCCACATAACATGCCCGATGGGGACACACTTGGCTCTGCTATTGGTGTTTATCATCTGGTACAGAATTTTGATAAAAGGGGGTATATCGTCTTAAATGACGATATACCTTCTAATTTATCTTTTTTGCTATGTGATGGTGTCAGGATCCATAAGAGTTCGGATGTCAAATCAATAGATGTGGATGTAGCAATTGCTGTAGACTGTGGTGAAACTAAATTGTTTGAAGATCGCGTTCCACTTTTTCAAAAAGCAAAGCATACTTTCAACATTGATCATCATTTGACGAACTCAAACTATGCTGAGCACAATTATGTCAATCATGAAGCCTCTTCTACAGGTGAAATGATTTATCTGATTTATGATGAACTCTGTGTGAAATTAAATTCTGACGCTGCAAGGGCAATATATGCTGCTATTGTAACAGATACAGGGAGTTTCAGATATTCAAATACCAGACCACTCACATTCAAGGTATGTGAGCGTTTAATCGAGTTTGATTTTGACTTTAATCAATTAAACGTGGAATTGTTTCAAAATAAATCACTGGAAAAACTGCAACTTCTCAATCACGTTTTTTCCACACTGCACCTCTATTTGAACGGAAAATGTGCTGTGGTCAGATTGACTGAGGAGATGATGAATAATTTAAATTTCGTCGAATATGATACAGATGGAATTGTTGAATTTATAAGAGATATCAAAGGCGTTGAAGTGGTGGTATTCATGAGGCATCTGAAAGATAGTGCCTACAAAATATCAATGCGTTCCAAAAATGACATTGACGTGAGTGCCATCGCACTTAAGTTTAAAGGAGGCGGCCATAAAAAAGCTGCTGGTTTCAAAATTGAAATGCCATACGATCAAATTGAAAAGCTTGTCGTAGAGGCAATTGAAGAGGCGATTTGATGAATCAAGCTATTAATGGTGTCATTGTGATAGACAAACCTATGGATATGACATCCCATGATGTTGTAGCGATTATGCGCAGAAAACTGAAGACTAAAAAAATTGGTCACACGGGAACTCTTGATCCAATGGCAACTGGTGTACTTCCAATCTGTATAGGTAAGGCAACAAAAATTGTCGACTTCCTGATGGACCAAAAGAAGACCTATCATTGCACAATGATGTTAGGGACTGCTACGGATACTCAAGACAGGTGGGGGGAAGTTATCCTTTCAGGCGATTGTTCCGGTATCAATGAAAAAGAAATCACAGAAGCAATTCTTTCATTTGTGGGTGAAATACATCAAATTCCTCCAATGTATAGCGCATTAAAAGTCAATGGAGAAAAATTGGTGGACTTGGCCAGAAAAGGAATAATAGTTGAACGAGAAGCTAGGATCAGAACCATTTATAGCATAAAAGATATCGATGTCAGACAACATACAGCGTCATTTTCAGTCTCATGTTCAAAGGGCACTTATATTCGTACGCTTTGTCATGACATTGGAATCAAGTTAGGATGTTATGCTCACATGACTGAACTTCGTAGAACCACATCGGATCCTTTTAAAATAGAAAGTGCAGTGGTTCTTGAAGATTTGTCACTTGAAAATGTAGAAAATCATATCATTTCTATTGAGGATGCATTGGATTGGATGCCAATAATTAAACTTCCTCAAAATTCTGAGCTTCTAAAGCGAGTGGAAAATGGTGTGAGAGTAAATCTAGAAAAGTATGTTAAAGAACCCGCAGATGTCAAAGACAAGTTTTACAGAGTATTTATAGAAGAACAATTTTATGGTCTCGCTGAAAAACTTGATAATGGCATTTATATGAAGAAATTGATGATAGGGTGATCATATGAAAATATATTTTGAACTTGAAAATATCGATCCCGAAATCGAAGAGACTTCCATCGCTCTAGGCACATTTGATGGCCTTCACATTGGGCACATGGAAATTATTGAATATATGAAAGAAGCAGCTGTTGAAAAAGGACTCAAAACCTTTGTATACACCTTTTCAAATCATCCCAGAGAAATACTGACTCCAGACAAAGTTCCTTCAAAAATAATGGATGTGGATGAAAAAGTACAAATTTTTACAAGAGCTGATATTGATTACTTGGCACTTGTCAGATTTGATGAATATCAACTAGGTGTTGAACCAGAAGATTTTATTAAAGATGTTTTGATAGACAAAATGAATATGAGACATTTGACTGTGGGATACGATTATCGTTTCGGGAAAAAAGCGAGAGGCGATGTGAAGATGCTTATGGATTTTGCACCAATCTTTGGCTACACCTTTGAGATTGTGCAACCGATCATGAAAAATGAGGTCAGGGTTTCGTCATCTTTAATTAGAGAATTGCTCCGCAACGGGCAGATTGAAGAAGCCAATTTTTACCTCGGAAGGCGCCATTTTGTCAAAGGCTGTGTCGTCAAAGGTAAAGGCATGGGCAAGGGCATGGGAATTCCAACTGCCAATCTTCGGATCAAGGAAAATATCAGTACGATTAAACCAGGTGTTTATATAACAGAAACCATTTGGAAGGGGCGTGCTTATCATAGTGCGACAAATGTTGGATTTAATCCCACATTTGAACAGACTGGAATCCATATGGAGACGTATATGCTAGGAATTGATGAACCCCTTTACGGTGAGACAATAGAGGTTCATTTCATCAAGCGGATCAGAGATGAACTCAAGTTTTCCTCGATACCTGAACTTGTCAAAGCCATGGAAAATGATATAAAGCAAATGAAACTTTATTTTTCTTTACTCTGAAATGAAATGATGGTATAATTGTAACGTTGTAAACCATAGGCTTTGTTTATCGTTTCTCCGACGACCTACTAGGCTTATGGATAAATAAAAATAAGGAGGATCATTAAATGATTACTAAAGAAACTAAAAGCAATATTATCGAGAAATTCAAGACTCACCCAACTGATACTGGATCACCAGAGGTACAAATCGCAGTTTTGACTCAAAGAATCAACGAGCTTAATGAGCATTTGCAAATTCACAAGAAGGACCACCACTCTAGAAGAGGTCTTTTGAAAATGGTTGGTAAGAGAAGAAGTCTTTTGAAGTACCTTAAAGATAACAATCTTGAGAAGTACAGAACATTGATTGCTGAACTTGGATTAAGAAAATAATTACAATGATAGGCTTGACATTCGTCAAGCCTTGTTTTTTTATTTGCTTGGTCATGTTTTAACCCTTTCTATTTTCATAATATTTTAGTATAATGAATGAGTAGTAATTCAAACGTTGATGTTGGAATTTATCTTAATATCCTACTTATTTGAAGTGAACTTTTCGCGTTGAAGGGTTGACTTGAAATAAGTAGGGTAAATTCTGTACATCAAGTCAAATTTATAGGAGGCTTTATGATGGAAAATAACGGTTGCCAATCTGTTGGCAGCGAAAAAACAAAAGTAGTACGTACTTTCGAGAAATCAATTGCAGGTAGACCTTTCAAAGTTGAAATAGGTAAAATGGCAAACCTTGCGAACGGGTCAGCGCTGATACACTATGGCGAGACTGTTGTTTTGGTTACGGCAGTTGCGTCTAGAAAACCAAAAGCAGGAATTGACTTTTTCCCACTCACAGTTGAGTTCGAAGAGAAGCTTTATTCTGTTGGTAAAATTCCTGGAGGATTCATCAAAAGGGAAGGTAGACCTTCAGAAAGAGCGACATTGACCGCAAGATTGATTGATAGACCGATCAGACCACTTTTTCCTGATGGAATGAAGAATGAAGTCCAGGTTGTTGCTACTGTCATGTCAGTAGATCAAGATTGCACACCTGATACTGTTGCCATGAACGGTGCGTCCATTGCCCTAGGAATATCAGATATTCCTTTCGATGGTCCAGTCGCTGGAGTAACAGTTGGTTATGTGGACGGTAAATATATCATCAACCCGACCATAGAAGAAAAAGAGAAATCTTCCCTTAATCTCGTAGTTGCCGGAACTAAAGATGCTGTAGTTATGGTTGAGGCTGGAGCAGATATTTTACCAGAAGATGTAGTTCTTGGTGGAATCATGGAAGGTCATGAAGCGGTTAAAGAAATCTGTGCTTTCATAGATGAAATTGTAGCAGAACTCGGTAAAGAAAAGTTTGAGATCACGCTTCCGGAAATCGATGAAGTATTTGTTGGTGAAATTGAGAATTTCCTTTCTGAGCGAATGAATCAATCTGTTCGTATTCATGACAAACACGAGAGAAATGAAGCTCTAGATATATTGAAAGATGATATGATCGCTCACTTTGAGGAGTCACATCCTGATGAGAAAGATTTCTTGAAGGAACAATTCAAAGCTATTGAAAAGAAAATCGTAAGAAAAATGATTATCAACGAAAATCTCAGACCAGATGGAAGAACACCATTTGATATCAGACCTGTATCATGTGAAGTTGGCCTGTTGCCAAGAACTCACGGCTCAGGACTATTTACTAGAGGACTCACTCAGGCGCTCACAATCACTACTTTAGGTGCTTTAGGTGAATCACAGAGAATCGATGGTCTTGACCTTGAGGAAACTAAACGCTATATGCATCACTATAATTTCCCTCCTTATTCAGTTGGTGAAGTTGGTATGAGCAGAGTCAACAGACGTGCCATCGGTCATGGTGCACTCGGTGAGAGAGCTCTTTTACCAGTGATTCCATCAGAACTTGATTTCCCATACACAATCAGATTGGTTTCTGAAGTTGTAACATGTAATGGATCAAGTTCACAGGCAAGTATTTGTGGCAGCACATTGTCACTTCTTGATGCCGGTGTTCCTATCAAGGATTCAGTTGCGGGAATCGCAATGGGTCTTATTCAGGAAGAAGGTAAAATCTCTATTTTAAGTGATATCCAAGGCATGGAAGATGCACTTGGTGACATGGACTTTAAAGTTGCCGGTACTAAAGACGGTATTACCGCCCTTCAAATGGATATCAAAGTAGATGGACTCAACAAGGAGCTTCTTGAAAATGCACTTGAGCAAGCTCGCGTAGGCAGATTGCACATACTCGAGAAAATGAATGAGGTAATCAACACTCCAAGAGCCGAAATGTCTAAGTATGCTCCAAGAGTATTCCAAATTAAAATCAATCCTGACAAAATCAGAGACGTCATTGGACCGGGTGGTAAAGTTATTACTAGAATCACATCCACACACAATGTCAAAATTGATATTGACGACAGCGGTATTGTTCTGATTACAGCGGCAGACGGAATTGGTGGAGAAGCGGCTCTTAGAGAAATAGAATCTATCGTGAAAGTTCCTGAAGTTGGACAAGTTTACAAAGGTAAAGTATCTCGTATCTTGAAATTCGGTGCATTTGTAGATTTAGGTTTTGGAAAAGAAGGTCTCTGTCATATTTCTCAGATCGACACCAAGCGAATTGCCAAAGTTGAAGATTCAGTAAACATCGGTGATGAAGTTATGGTTAAGATCATTGAAATTGATGATCAAGGACGTATCAATCTCTCTAGAAAAGTCTTATTGGAAGAACAAAATAAGGAAGCATAATAATTGATAAGATTATAAAGACCGATTTTAAAGAGATAATATTTGCAAATTTGCGAGTATTATCTCTCTTATGTTGTATTGAAGCTTAATTTATGAGGTGAAATATTGGTAAAGAAAATACAGCTCGACAATGGGATGGTTTTAGTCTGTCAAAAGCTGGAAGGATATAAATCTGTTACTATTGGTGTTTGGGTCAAGACAGGGTCCTCTAATGAGTCAAAGAGTGAAAATGGGATGTCTCATTTTATTGAGCACATGGTATTCAAAGGCACTGATGGTAGGTCCGCCAAGGATATCGCTATGGAAATAGATGGTATCGGTGGAGAAATTAACGCATATACCGCAAAAGAATGTACGTGCTATTATACAAAAACCATGGGTGCTGATCTGGAAGTCGGGCTTGACATACTCTCAGATATAACAATACACCCGAGTTTTATGGTTGATAATATTGAAACAGAAAAAACTGTGATTTTGGATGAAATCAGTATGTATGAGGATTCTGCAGAAGAACTTGTGGATGACATCATCAATGAGATTACCTTTAGAAATCATCCGCTGTCATTGCCGATTCTGGGAACCAAAGAAACAGTTATGTCATTTAACAAAGATAAAGTCGTAAAATTCTATGAAAACCATTACAGACCAGATAATATGATCATTTCAGTAGCTGGTGACTTTGATTTTGAAGAACTTGAGTCAAAAGCAAACAAGTATTTTGGAGGATTCAAACGAACTTCAAGCATTGAATCCACTATAACACAGAAACCTGAATTCAATTGGGGTTTCAATTCAAAGAAAAAGGATTTTGAACAAATCCAGGTTGCGATTGAATTTCCTGGGATTCCTTTTGACCATGAACTCAGCTATGATATGACGCTGCTCAGTAATCTTTTTGGAGGAACAAACAGTTCCAGATTATTTCAAAGCATACGTGAAGACAGGGGTCTGGCATATTCCATTTACAGCGAACCCAGTTTTTATGACGAGATTGGTACGTTAAGTGTATCTTTTGGTGTGGCTAAAGAAAATCTGAAAGAGACTATAAAAATTCTAAGCAGAGAAATCAATTTGTTGATTTCAGAAGGCTTTACAGAAACAGAAATTGAACATGCAAAGAGTCATCTTCGTGGAAGTTTTGTTCTTGGACTTGAAGGTAGTGATCAGCATATGGACTTAATAGGCCGAATTGAACTGTTTGCACATAAAGAAAAAAGTGTCGCAGATATGCTGAAAAAAATTGAAACCGTATCATTGGCAGGTGTTCGAACGCTAATTCGTCATTGTTTTACAAGCGGTGATTTTTCTCTTGCAATTGTTGGTGATATCACCAACGATGAAGTCGAAAAAATATACGGATTAATGAAAAAAAGTATAAATCAGTAGGGGGTAATTCAATGATTGTTAAAATCGTAAACAAATCGTCAAATCCATTACCGGAATATAAAACCAGCGGGTCATCAGGAATGGATTTACTATCCAACAATGAAGAAATCATAACAATCCAACCAATGGAACGACATTTGATACCAACAGGTTTATTTTTAGAAATCCCACTTGGTTATGAAGGTCAAGTCAGGGCAAGAAGCGGTCTTTCCATCAAAAATGGTATAACTTTAGTCAACTGCGTTGGAACCATAGATAGCGACTACAGGGGCGAACTCAAAATACCTATCATAAATTTAGGCGATGAGCCGTTTGAAATCAAAAAAGGTGATAGAATCGCTCAATTGATTGTCACAAAGTACGAACAAGTCCTTTGGGAAGAAACAAAAGAAATTGAGGAATCTTCTCGCGGTCATGGTGGTTTTGGTTCCACAGGTATATAATATAAAAAGAGGTGATCTTTTGGCCAGTAAAAAACCGAATACAACAAAAACACCGGCAAAAAAAACTACGACTAAGAAAAAGCCAACTGCGACTAAAAAACCAGCTGTCAATTCTGCTGAACAGAGCAAACATTATAAAATCAAGTATGAACTTAAAATGATTGGTCTAGTCGCATTGACATTGTTTATATTGATCAGCATCTACACTGGTGCTGGCGGAGTGGTCGGCACATGGTTTTCAGATGGCTTTTTAGGGTTGTTTTCTTACGTTGGTTATATCATGCCAATAGTCATTTTTGGAATCATTTTCGTCAACTTGAATCCGAACTTCAGACCAGCCAGACTAAGAATCACTTTTGCATTTTTATTATTTATAATAGGACTCAGTATTCTTACGACACTTCTACTTGCTCCAGGGGTTTCCAAGGAGTTGCTTCTTGCAACCGATGATTTTATGTCTCTTGACCAGATCAAGTCTTATTATTCAAGTGGAATCAGTTTGGAGAGTGGAGGCGTACTCGGTGCGGTTCTTACAATTGCCATTAGTAAAACAATAGGTTTTATTGGAGCATATATAATAATTGCAGTTTCATTTCTTGCAAGTTTTATCATATTCACCAGAATTTCAATTCAAGAATTGTGGGAATACCGCAAAAAACATAAGGATGAACGCAAAGCTTCAAAAAGAGAAGAGCAAGCCATAGTAGAATCACTGATTACTGAAGCAACAACCGAAAAAAAAGGGAGACCGACGTCAGACAACACTTCTCCCAATTTTCTTTCAAGCCTTGAAGCCATGAGAAAAGCCTCAAGAAAAAAAGATATTCAACCCTTCGATTATGACACCTATGAAAAGAAGGAAACACAAGCTAATGAACCAGTTAAAAGCATCGAGGAAAATGTTAAACAGGCGGAACCAGTACCTGAAATTAAGCCGATAGAAAAAAAAGTCAATCCACAAACTCAAGACATACAGTATTTTGACCATGAAGCCAAGCAAGTTGAAAAACTTAAGGATAAGGACATAGAACCAGAAACAAGGCAACAGGTCAACGCTGAAATAGCTATTAATGTAAAGAAATCTTTGGAATCTTATGTATTGCCGCCACTTAAAATTTTGAATCATCAACCTCAAAGTTTGAAAGTGGAGGATAAGTCTGAATATATTGAAATGGCTAAATTGCTTGAAGAAACACTCAATAACTTCAATGTGGATGCCAAAGTGATTTCCGTAAAACGTGGTCCTTCAATAACCATGTTTGAAGTTCAGCCAAGTCCCGGAGTAAAAGTCAGCAAAATTGTCGGCCTCAGTGATGATATCGCCTTGAATCTTGCCACTTCACAGGTCAGGATTGCTCCAATTCCAGGAAAAGCAGCTATAGGAATCGAGGTTCCAAACAAGATTACTTCTATGGTAACTTTTCGCGAGGTAATCACTTCCACTGAGTTCAAGAAGCAAACATCAAAGTTGACCATTGGACTTGGAAAAGACATCTCTGGAAACCCGATCATAGGAGATTTATCCAGTATGCCTCACTTGCTGATTGCAGGTGCGACAGGTTCTGGTAAATCCGTTTGTGTCAATACGATCATATCCAGTATTTTGTTCAATGCGAAACCTGATGAAGTCAAGTTTCTTATGATTGACCCTAAGGTTGTGGAACTTAGCAATTATAACGGTATACCTCATTTGATACTTCCTGTTGTGACAGATGCTAAAAAAGCATCGATTGCACTCAACTGGGCAGTCAATGAAATGACAAGAAGATATAAGATTTTTGCAGATATAGTTGTACGTGACATGAAAAGCTATAATAAAAAAGCTGAAGAGGGTGGATTTGAAAAATTGCCACAAATTGTCGTTATCATTGATGAGTTGGCAGATTTGATGATGATTGCCCCCAATCAAGTCGAAGATGCCATCTGTAGATTGGCTCAAATGGCAAGGGCTGCAGGAATTCACCTTATAGTAGCAACACAAAGACCGTCAGTGGATGTCATCACTGGATTGATCAAAGCAAACATACCATCAAGAATTGCTTTCTCTGTTTCATCTGCTATTGATTCGAGAACCATTATCGACATGGGTGGTGCAGAAAAGTTGCTTGGAAAAGGCGACATGCTTTACTATCCTGTGGGAGCTTCAAAACCCAAAAGAGCACAGGGTGCATTCATGTCTGATGAGGAAGTGGAAGCATTGGTTGGCTTCATCAAGAATCAAGCCATTGATGTAAAATATAATGAGGAAATACTAGATGATGTACAAAGTTACAATATGCCTTCAGATGATGTAGATGAGCACCTGGATGATGCCATCAATTTTGTGGTGGAATCTGGTCAAGCGTCCGCATCACTTCTTCAAAGAAGATTCAGAGTAGGATATAATCGAGCCGCTAGACTTATCGATTCAATGGAAGAACGTGGAATCATTGGTCAACCTCGAGGCAGTAAACCCAGAGAAGTTCTGATGACGATGGCAGAACTACAAGGGCTGAAAAACGAACCCGCAGACCATTCTTTGAATGAAGCTGCGGATATAGAAGGAATCAATGAATAATGAAAGAGGAACAAATGAAGAAAATATATATTGAAACACTTGGCTGTTCAAAAAATTTGGTGGACAGTGAACAAATGCTCGGCATACTTGATGATGAATATACATTATGCGATGAAGCTCAGGATGCTGATATCGTTATTGTGAACACATGCTCTTTCATACATGATGCTAGAGAAGAATCCATTGGAACCATACTTGATCTTGCTAAACTAAAAAAAGATGGACATCTGGAAAAACTTCTTGTGACCGGCTGTCTCTCACAGCGTTATCCAGAGGATTTGCTTGTTGAAATTCCTGAAATTGACGCTGTTGTGGGAACAGGAAATTTTTTCAAGATAGGTGAGGTTTTGAAAAATATCGAATCTGGGTCAAAAGAGAAAATATTCGTGGAATCAATCGATCTATTGATTCCAGAAGATCTTCCAAGAATTCTGACGACACCTTCACACTATGCGTATCTTAAAATTGCAGAGGGTTGTGACAACCTTTGTACGTATTGCATAATACCAAAGTTGCGCGGAAAATATCGTTCCAGAAGAATTGAAGACATAGTAGAGGAAGCAAAGGATCTTGCCTTACTTGGAATTAAAGAATTCATAGTCATTGCTCAAGATACAACACGTTATGGAATGGATCTTTATGGAGGTCCCAAGCTGGATCTGCTTTTGGATGAGCTGTCAAAGATCAAAGAAATCAAATGGATCAGAGTGCATTACTCATATCCAGATATTTTAGATGATCAATTATTGGATGGCTTTTTCAGAAACGAAAAAGTGATCAATTACTTTGATATCCCAATTCAGCATGCGAGCAACAAGATTCTAAAACTCATGAACCGCAAAACGTCCAGGGAGGATATCTTGGAGATCACAAGAAAAATTCGTGAGAGAGATGCGGATTCAGTGATTCGTACAACTGTCATCGTGGGCTTTCCAGGGGAAACCGATGAAGATTTCAATATTCTGATGGATCTGGTTCAAGAAGTCAAATTCGATCGTCTGGGTGCATTCACTTATTCGAATGAAGAAGATACCCCTGCTTTTAAATTGCCAAATCAAGTGGATCAAGAAGTGATGGAAATGCGCAAAGATGCTCTAATGTCCGCACAAATGATCATTTCTGAAGCCATATCATTTAGTAAAATCGGAAAAACCTTTGAAGTTGTCATTGAAGAAGTCGCTGAAGAGAACAAAATCTATGTTGGTAGAACATCATATGATTCCCCTGATGTGGACGGTGTCGTATATGTTCATACTGATCAAGCGATAGAACTCGGAGCATTTGTAAATGTCAAAATCAATGATGCACTAGAATATGATTTGATTGGAGTGATTGCGGAATGAAAATGAATATTGCAAATCAATTGACCATTCTTAGAATTATTTTGATTCCATTTTTCATCTATTTTTTACTTGCGGACCAGTTGGTAGTGGCTTTCATATTGTTCCTTTTAGCATCATTTACGAATTTTCTTGACGGCTATCTCGCAAGAAAACATCATTTGATCACTAATTTTGGAAAGTTTATGGATCCCCTTGCAGACAAATTATTGATTACCTCAGCAATGATTTGCTTTGTTGAACTTGGTATGCTCAACTCTTGGGTGGTTATTATAATCATTTCCAGAGAATTCATTGTAAGTATATTCAGAGCTATCGCCGCTGCTGAAGGAATTGTTATTGCAGCAAGCTGGTGGGGGAAAGCCAAAACGATTTCCCAAATGATCATGGTAATAATTTTACTATTGAATAATTATCCTTTCAGTCTGATCAATTTGCCAGTAGACCAAATTTCAATTTATTTGGCAACCATTTTGACAGTTGTGTCTGGTTATGACTATATTGTAAAAAATAAACAAGTATTGAAAGAATAACCTATCAGGTTGACGTAATATTATTATGTCAACCTGTAGTTGTATAGGAGGAAAAATGAAAGTAGGAATACTAGCAATAGGAACTGAATTGTTGATGGGGCAGACAGTCAACACCAATGCCTCGTATTTGAGCCGTGAACTCAGTGAAATGGGAATCAGTGTATTTTATCATTATACAGTGGGAGACAATCCTGGACGTATTCAGTTGCATTTGAACGCTCTTTTAGAACAATGCGATACAGTATTCACTACAGGTGGACTTGGTCCGACTCTGGATGACATCACAAAAGAAATTGTGGCTGATACTTTAGGGTTAGGCATGGTTATGGACCAGCATAGTTTAGATCGAATCAAAGAGCGTTTTGGGATGTTCAATAAAATAATGCCGGAAAGCAATATCAGACAGGCATACTTTCCAGAAGGAGCGACCATACTAGACAATGACTGCGGTACGGCACCAGCTTGTATTGTCTCAGTAAAAGACTCAGACAAAAATATAGTGATCCTACCAGGACCTCCTAAAGAAATGAAACATATTTTTGAGAAATATATTAGAAGTTTATTACTTGAGAAAAATCAACACGCTATGCATTCCAAGTACTTAAGCATATATGACCTGGGTGAGTCCACTGTTGAGGATGCACTACTTGACCTCGTGACCAGTCAAACCAATCCTACTATCGCTACTTATGCAGGTGACGGGAAGGTGCTCCTCAGAATCACATCTTCTGGACTTGAAAAAGGAATGAATGAACTAGCAGTTGATGAAATGGTAGAAACAGTCAAATCCAGAATCGGATCGCATGTCGTATCCGATAACGGAGATGATATCGATAAGGTGATATTAAAGATGCTCATTCATCAAAAGCTTAGAATTGCATTTGTTGAATCTTGTACAGGTGGACTTTTGTCTTATTCACTCATCAAGAATCCGGGTTCATCTGAGGTCATAGACAGTTCACTTGTGACTTATTCAAATGAAGCCAAGATACGTGAAGTTGGTGTTAAATCAGAAACCCTTCAAACTTATGGGGCGGTCAGTCATCAAACTTGTCATGAGATGGTTTCGGGACTCGCTGCCAAAACAGGTGTGGATATTGCAGTGAGCATAACAGGCGTCGCTGGACCAACAGGTGGTACACGTGAGAAACCTGTTGGACTTGTATATATTGGTATCTTCTATAAAGGTGAGATTTTGACTTTTGAAAATCACTTCACTGGAGATCGTGAGACTGTTCAGAGAAGAACTGTATTAAAAGCTTTGAAACTGCTTTATGACAGACTGACCTCACAAACAAATTGACAAAATATGGTAAAAACGTTATCATTAAGAAAAGGTTGATTTACTGAGATGATATGTTATAATTAAACAGAACAGACGTTCTTATTATGGAGGTAGGTATACTTATGAATGAAAGACAAAAAGCACTTGATAGCGTGATGGGACAAATAGAAAAGCAATTCGGCAAGGGATCTATTATGAAACTTGGGGACGAGTCCGCAAGGATGAACGTCGAGAGTATTCCAACAGGTTCTATCGATCTTGATATCGCACTCGGAATTGGTGGCATTCCAAAGGGAAGAGTCATTGAAATCTACGGCCCTGAATCTTCAGGTAAAACAACTGTGACACTTCATATGATTGCTGAAACCCAAAAGAGAGACGGAGTCGCAGCGTTTATTGATGCTGAACATGCACTTGATCCAGTATATGCAAAAAACATTGGTGTCAACATTGATGATCTCATCGTTTCACAACCGGACACAGGAGAACAGGCGCTCGAAATAGTTGATGCATTAGTGAGAAGTGGTGCAGTGGATATCATCGTTATTGACTCTGTCGCGGCACTTGTTCCAAAGGCGGAGATCACTGGAGAGATGGGTGATTCCCACATGGGTCTTCAAGCTCGTTTGATGTCGCAAGCCTTGAGAAAACTGGCAGCTATCATCAACAAGTCTCATTGTACTGTTATTTTTATCAACCAATTGCGTATGAAAATCGGTGTCATGTTCGGGAATCCTGAAACAACAACCGGTGGTAACGCTCTTAAATTTTATGCTTCAGTAAGACTTGATGTCAGAAGAATAGATTCTATAAAAAAAGACGCAGATATAGTGGGTAACAGAACACGTGTCAAAGTTGTCAAAAACAAAGTAGCACCGCCATTCAAACAAGCTGAATTTGACATCATGTATGGACAAGGGATCTCAAAAGAAGGTAGCGTACTTGATGTTGCCGCATCAGTGGATATCATAAAAAAATCTGGTTCTTGGTATAGTTATAATGACAATAAGATCGGTCAAGGAAGAGAGAATGTCAAAGAATATCTCATTCTCAATCCGGATGTTTGTAATGAAATTGAGCAACAAGTCCGCGTACATTTCAATTTGCTTCCCACAGAGAAAAAAGAACAAGCATAATTATACTCAAATAAAGTCAATATGCCCCGTGCAGATGTTTACAGGTCTTGACAGTTTGCTTAAAAAAATATAAAATTAATTGTATAGGTGTACCATGTTGCATCTAAATTAATCGTATAAAGATCAGGTCATCTGATCTTATCATTTAAGCAAGGGGGTGAACGACATAAACGTACCAGTATATTTAGTAGTGATTATTAGTGGTGTATTGGCTGTAATTGGCGTTGGTATCGGTTATGTTTTAAGAAAGAATACAGCAGAAAAAGAAATTTTAAGTGCTGAATTTAAAGCAAAAGAAATCATTGCTGAAGCAAGTAAAGCCGCAGAATCGCTCAAAAAAGAAAAAGTACTTGAAGCAAAAGAGGAAGCTCATCAAATTCGTAAGGAAATTGATAGAGAAACAAAAGATCGTCGTGCTGAAATGCAAAAGTTGGAGAGAAGAAATCTTCAAAAAGAAGAAGCCCTCGATAAAAAAGCCCTCAATTTGGAGAATAAAGAAGACAAATTGGCTGCCAAATTAAAGACTGTTGAGAATAAGGAAGCTGAAGCTGAAGCACTTTACGAGAGACAGATCAAAGAATTAGAGAGAATTTCTGAATTAACAATTGAAGAAGCTAAAAATCAACTTTTATCCGACATTGAAAAAGAAGTTAAGCATGACGCTGTTCTTATGATGAAAGATATCGAAGGTAAAGCGAAAGAAGAAGCAACCAAGAAAGCTAAGGACATTTTGGCATATGCCATTCAAAAATGTGCAGCTGACTATGTTGCCGAGACAACTGTATCACTTGTAAATCTTCCAAATGATGAAATGAAAGGCAGAATTATAGGTAGAGAAGGTCGTAATATTCGTGCACTTGAGACGCTAACAGGTGTCGATTTAATCATTGATGACACTCCAGAAGCAGTTATTTTATCTTCATTCGATCCAATTAGAAGAGAAATTGCTAGAATTGCACTTGAAAAATTGATTATTGACGGTAGAATTCATCCGGCTCGTATAGAGGAAATGGTTGAAAAGTCAAAGAAAGAAATTGAACAAATCATCAAAACTGAAGGTGAGAATGCGACTTTTGAAGTAGGTATTCATAATCTTCACCCAGAACTGATCAGACTTGTTGGTAGATTGAAATACCGTACAAGCTATGGTCAAAACGTTCTAAAACATGCAATCGAAGTTGCGCATTTAGCCGGTTTGATGGCTGCAGAAATAGGAGCAGACGTTAAGGTCGCTAAGAGAGCAGGTCTTTTACATGATATTGGTAAAGCAGTTGACCATGATTTGGAAGGTACACATATCGAACTTGGTATGCAAATTCTCAAAAAATATCGTGAGTCAAAAGCAGTTATTCATGCTATGAGTACGCATCATGGTGATTTTGAGCCAGAATCAATAGAAGCAATTCTTGTTACTGCAGCAGATGCACTTTCTGCGGCGAGACCTGGCGCAAGAAGAGAAACTTTGGATACGTATATTAAGAGATTAGAATCTTTAGAAGGCATTGCAAATAGTTATGAAGGTGTTGAAAAATCATTTGCAATCCAAGCTGGACGAGAAGTCCGCGTAGTGGTAATCCCTGAAAAGATCAATGATGACAATATGTTCTTACTTGCTAGAGAAATCAGTAAGAAGATAGAAGCTGAATTGGATTACCCGGGTCAAATAAAGGTTAACGTGATCAGAGAATCAAGGGTCACTGATTTTGCAAAATAATTATACAATAGAGCTATTACGGAAATTAGAAGAATTCATTTATGGATTCTTCTTTTTAATTGTTTAATTCACATTTTACATATGTTTAACATTTTTGGAGAAGGGTATATCACTAATAATAATTGTCTGATAATTGCACTAAGGAGGATTCTAATTATGGAGGTACTAAAAGTAGCAACCAAATCTAATCCAAATTCTGTAGCAGGAGCGTTAGCGGGTGTCATAAGAGAAAACGGAAGTGCAGAGATTCAAGCCGTAGGAGCTGGGGCATTAAATCAAGCGGTAAAAGCAATTGCAATTGCTAGAGGTTTCATGGCACCAAGTGGTGTTGATTTAATTTTTATACCAGCATTCACAGAAGTTGATATTAATGGTGAAACCAGAACAGCCATTAAACTCATCGTTCAAAAAAGTATATTAAAATAGGAGGTACTCATCGTGGAAGTTTTAAAGGTGTCATCAAAATCAAATCCTAATTCTGTTGCTGGTGCCTTGGCAGGAGTCATAAGGGAACACGGCAGTGCAGAAATTCAAGCTGTAGGAGCCGGAGCGATTAATCAGTCTGTCAAAGCGATTGCCATTGCAAGGGGCTTTGTTTCACCTTCTGGAATCGATCTTGTGTGTATTCCAGCCTTTTCAGATATTATAATTGATGGCGAAGAGAGAACAGCTATCAAGTTGATTGTACAACCAAGATGAAATACAAATAAAGAGCTGAAAAGCTCTTTTTTATTTGTATTTGGAATAAAAGTATATTATAATAGTACAGAAAGTGTATTATTATTATAAAATACGATTAATTGTTCGTGTTCTTAAGGAGGCAATTAAATGCATGATATTTATCAAAATCCCTTGGTGGAACGATACAGTAGTGAAGAAATGCTTAATATTTTCTCTCCACTAAACAAATTTTCAAACTGGAGAAAACTATGGATCGCTCTAGCGGAGTCCGAGCAAGCGTTAGGACTCAATATTTCAGATGAGCAAATTGAAGAAATGAAAGCACATATCTATGATATAGATTTTGAGATGGCTGCTATGTATGAAAAGAAATTTAGGCATGATGTTATGGCTCACGTTCATACTTACGGTGAACAATGTCCTAAAGCAAAACCAATTATTCACCTTGGAGCAACAAGTGCTTATGTTGGAGACAACACGGATCTTATAGTTATGCGCGAGGGGCTTTACCTTGTACGCAATAAGTTGGCAGTTTTGATAGATAAATTGTCATTATTTGCTGAAGAAACCAAGGATATTCCGACTCTAGGCTATACTCATTTTCAGCCAGCGCAATTGACAACAGTAGGGAAGAGGGCAACACTTTGGATTTTGGATTTGGTGATGGATTATGAGGATGTCTGCATTCTAATCGATCAGTTCAAAATGAGAGTTGTCAAAGGGACTACAGGAACTCAAGCTTCATTTTTAAATTTGCTTAATGAAGATCATGATAAAGTGGAAGCACTTGATCAAATGGTTTCCAAGAAAATGGGCTTTAATGATACCATAAGCGTTACAGGCCAAACCTATACAAGAAAGTATGATGCAAAAGTTGCAAATGTCCTTGGAGGCATTGCAATATCGCTTCACAAGATGACGAATGACATCAGACTACTTCAATCATTGAAGGAAGTTGAGGAACCTTTTGAATCCAATCAAATAGGATCTTCAGCAATGGCTTATAAACGGAATCCTATGAGAAGCGAGAGAATATCTTCTCTTGCCAAGTATGTTATGTCTTTGTCTTCAAGTCCACTAATGGTTGCATCAACACAATGGTTTGAAAGAACTCTCGATGATAGCTCCAATAAGAGACTCGCGGTTTCTTAAGCTTTCCTTGCAATTGACGCTTGTCTTGATATTTCCAATAATGTGGCTTCTGGACTCGTAGTTTATGTAAAGCTCATTGAAAAACATGTTCTTCCAGAACTACCTTTCATGGTTACTGTAACTATCATCCTGGAAGCTGTCAAAACAGGTGGAGATCGAAAAGAATTACATGAAGCAATAAGAGTTCACTCGATGGAAGCCGGTAAAAAAGTGAAAGTTGAAGGGCTTGAAAATGATTTGCTTGATCGAATAGAAAGTGATCCAATTTTCAATCTTACTCATGAAGATATTTTACTTCTATTAAATCCAAAAGATTATATTGGTAGAAGTTCAGAACAAGTTGTACAGTTTATCAATAAAGAGGTGGAACCCATTAGAATGGCTCATTTGGATGTCCTTGGTAGAGAAGTCGCTTTAAAAGTTTAAAATGTTACCGAAAGTGGGTTTAATTGCCAACTTTCGGTTTTTTTATATTATCAAGTGGGTAGTAAATATGTTAAGATAAAAAAAAGAAGATAAAGGAGGCTTTATGAAATTACTAAGTAATCAAGGCTTTGATCTTTCTGCACAATACATTATCAATAACGCCAGATACCTAGAGAAAATTTTACTGGATCATCATTTCATCGTACCTTGTGGTGAGAAAATTGTGAAAGCTCTTCAAATGTATCAAAACAAAGATGGGGGATATGGTAATGCTCTTGAACCAGATTTCAGATTGCCGCATTCATCAGCTATGGCGACTTCAATCGCTTTAAGATTCTTAAAAATGTTCGATGAACATAATATTGCCGAGGTTCAAATTCATAATGCCATCAGATATCTTGAAAGTACTTTTAATAAGGAAATCTCTGGATGGGAAGCTGTTCCTAAAATGGTCAACATTTACCCTCATGCACCATGGTGGCATAGAGTAGAAGATGTGGACTACATCAGCGGCAATCCTTCTGCCGAGCTCGTAGGATACTTGTACGCCTATAAATCCTTTGTGACCAGTCTTGATGTGGATGAACTTATAGAATTCTATGTAAGTAGATTTGAAAGCATGAAGCAATTTGAGGAGCATGAAGTATATTGTTACATAAGACTTTATGAGATTTTACCAAAAGAGTATAAAATGCGTATGTTGCCGAACTTAAGAGTCGCATATGAGGAGCTGGTAAGCCTCGATCGTGAATCTTGGAAAAAGTATGTGCCTTATCCACTAAAATTTATTGGAGTTACAGAAGAATCCATATTTGTGATCTCTGATGAAGATTTGGAAGAGAACCTAAACTATTTGATAGATGAACTTCAGAATATTGGTATGATTCAGCCAACATGGTCGTGGACTGAATATGAAGCGGAGTGGGAAGTGGCAAAACGTGAATGGACTGGTATACTGACTATTGATGCCTTACTGATTTTGAAACGTTTTAATCGATTGGAAAAAACAACTTTACAAAAAAAATGATTGTGCTATACTAATTAAGGCTTTAAAAAGTGTTTCCTTGGTACCCACTATAAAAAACAAGGGGTTATGTGCTGTTTTATTTTCGTGCAAATATCCCCTAAACATGTTTTCATGTGGTGGGGATTTTTTTATGGGAACAGCCATTGACAGTTCGAAACCATCCTGTCAAAAAACAAAACTAGGGAGGAAATCATGAACAACAGAGTCAAGTACATCATTCATGCGGGAATAATTGCAGCGTTATACGTTGTATTGGTAATGGTATTCAGTTTTAGCAGTTTT
The DNA here is from genome assembly GCA_021107455.1 of Clostridiales bacterium. GTDB lineage: Bacteria > Bacillota > Clostridia > Peptostreptococcales > Acidaminobacteraceae > Fusibacter_D. The sequence goes on from JAIOSU010000325.1 coordinate 22,450, forward strand.
GGTCCAATTCAATTCAGAGTTGCTGAGGCTTTAACCATTTTGCCATTTTTTACACCTGCAGCAATACCAGGTTTATTTGTAGGATGTCTTATCGCTAATATTGTTGGAGGCGCAATTATCTGGGACACAATATTTGGAAGTCTTGCAACGTTGCTAGCAGCTTATTTGTCCTATAAACTTAGGAAAAATCAATTTTTGGTACCAATACCTCCGATTGTCATCAATAGTGTTGTTGTTGGCATTTTACTCAAATACGCTTATGGAATACCTGATGGCTTATTACTGCTCATGGGAAGTGTCTTCCTTGGACAGTTGTTTGCTGTTTATGGACTAGGTATGATTCTTATGAATGCCCTTAAGCCAATCAAGAAGATATTTGGTTTGGATCAATAAATAAGAAAACAGAGTAGGGATACTCTGTTTTTTTATTTAAGTATAGATCATTTTCTTCGTCATGCCACCATCAATAACGATATTTTGACCATTTATGAAATCATTTTCGGGGTTACATAGGTACAAACAAGTATTTGCAACGTCTCTAGGCATTCCGACACGTCTAGATGGGTGTTGTTCATGGTCATTAGGCTCAAGCGAGTCATAATCTCCAATTTCAATCCAACCTGGACTGATTGAATTTACAATTATTGGTAATTCGCTCAAACTGATTGCCATAGCATGTGTGAGTGCAACAATTCCTCCTTTGGATGACGCATAAGCCTCAGATCCTGGTTCAGACATCGTAGCACGTGTCGAAGCGATATTGATGATACGGCCATACGAGCTTTCGGAATTTTGAATTTTTTTAGAAAAGAATTGTGAAATTATAAATGGTGCTCTTAAATTCACAGCCAAAGTTTCATCCCATTCATCAACAGAAATCTCCAGGAAGTCTTTAAACATACTGATGCCAGCGCAATTAATAAGGATGTGAAAAACGTTGTAGGATTCATTCAGTTGAGCAAGGATCTGCTGAAGTTGTTTTGAATCGCGTAGATCACATGTTTTATAATCAAAACGATCAGTATAAACATTTTTCATGGATCTCAGTTTGACTGGATCGATGTCAATGGCGATAATGTGTGCATTCAGTTTATGGAATGTACGAACCAGTTCGCGTCCAATGCCGCCAGCAGCGCCAGTGATGATAATATTGTAATTTTTATAGTCCATATTGAACCTCCTTGAATCTAATTATATTTTAAGAGAGTTACTGCAAAAAAGCTAGTCAATTGTTTCGTGAGATGATATAATGAATTAAGCAACTATTCCTCAAATGTATATTTAGGGAATAGTTGCAATGAATAATAAAATGAGGTGCAAAAATGGCCACAAACAAGCCCCCCACTCAAAAAAACAGAAAATTGTACAATAAGTCCGATGTTCCAGATAACATAGTTCTCAAACAAAATGACATGCTTCAAAAATGTGCAGAACTCGAATCGGTTCTACCAGATTTTTTGAAAGACTATTTTATATATTTAAAAAATTCTATTGCACTGAGTTCGCGTGTTGCTTATTTGAGTGATCTACTTTTCTTTTGTAACTAACTGCTGCTGAGTCTCCTAAGCAAATCACCGAAGATGAGTTTACACGACTTATAGCAAAAGATATCAATATTTTTCTTGGTGATTACTGTACCAGATATATTATGGAAACAGATAATGCCGATTACATTATGGAAAACCATAGCCGTTCATTAGCTCGTAAACGTTCCTCGCTCAGTGTGTTGTTCAAGTTTTTATATCGAGAAGAGAAAATGGAAAAAAATCTGTCAGATGGACTTAATCCTATCAAATTGCCTAAACCACAACCCGATGCCATCAAAAGACTCGAAATTGAGGAAGTGGCAAAAATGCTAGACGCTGTAGAAAACGCCACAGGTTTGACGGATAAGGAAATACAGTACTGGGAAAAAACAAAACGACGTGACAAAGCCATTTTAGTTTTGTTTACAACTTATGGGCTTAGAGTAAGTGAAATGAATCAACTCAATTTGAGTTCAATCAATTATGCACGTGAAGAATTCAAGATCTATAGAAAACGTGGTAAAGAAGTCAATATGCCACTCAATCGATCAGCTGTTGCTGTAATAAGAGATTATATCGATAATGAAAGACCAATATGTAATGATGATGACGATCCACTTTTCTTATCTCTTCAAGGAAAAAGGATGACAGTAAGAACCATCAGAGAATTGGTGAAAAAATACACATCAATTGCTATGGAAACTCCAAGGAACAAAGGTTACTCACCACATAAATTACGTGCCACAGCTGCGTCATCCTTGATTCAGTATGGGTTTTCCATTTACGATGTTCAAAATTTATTGGATCACGACAACGTAACAACTACTCAACTATATGCGGCACACAAGAAAAATGCAAAACGCGATGTAATCAATCAGTATGAACTTTTAGATGAATATAATAAGAAAGATAAAAAATAATTTGAAAACCGTATGACATCCGTGAGGACATCGTACGGTTTTTGATTATTTTTTGGCCAAAGGAATTTCAAGGGTTTCACCAGCGAATAATTCTGCGTTTTCCAAATCGTTGAATTTCTTAATTCTATAAACGACTTCGCGCAGATCCTCATCATAATAATTATATATGGATGCCAACCCCCATAAAGTATCTCCAGACTTTATTGTTACAGATACTGTTTTAACATTTGTAGACGCTTCCGACATGAATGAACCTGAAATGTATGTAATCAAAACACTTATTAGAATGAGTGTCAAAACTGTAGCAATTATGAATCGGCTTTGATTAACGATAACGATTTTTCTTTTGTTTTTACCTCTAGTAGTTTGAATTTTTGCAGATGACATATAAATGACCTCCTCAATCACAAATGAAACGTATGTTCTATAAAATTATTATATACGAACGTGCGTTCTTTGTAAAGCAAAAATAGAACTAATGTTTGATTTTTTTAAAATCCTGTGATATACTTCATATAAAATAACAATAAGGAGAGATCATTATGGGTGGAAAATTATCAAAAAAACAACAGATGATACTCGATTACTTAAAAGATGAAGTTTCCAAGAAAGGTTATCCCCCTTCTGTCCGAGAAATTTGTGCCGCTGTTGAATTGAAATCCACTTCTACAGTTCATGCACATTTGACAAAACTAGAAGAACAAGGATACATAAGGCGCGATCCAACCAAACCAAGAGCCATAGAAATTTATGATTTGGATTCAGAACCAGTATCCAATGTCATCAATATGGCCAGGGATACCAGGTTCATTCCGATTGTAGGTGAAATTACTGCAGGCCAGCCAATACTTGCTGTCGAATCTTTTGAAGAGACTTTCCCAATTCCTTCGGATTACGTTGATGAGGGCAATTATTTCATGCTCAAAATCAAAGGAGAAAGCATGATTGAAGCTGGAATCTTTGACAGGGATCTTGTTCTAGTCAAACAGCAAAACGATGCACACAGCGGCGATATCGTCGTTGCGCTCATAGATGACAGTGCAACTGTAAAAACTTTCTACAAAGAAAAAAATAGGGTCAGGTTGCAACCCGAAAATGAATCTATGTCCCCTATTTATTTGGATGATGTCCAAATACTTGGGAAGGTCAAAGGTGTATTCAGAAAAATGTAAATATATATTAAAGCGAATCTTCGGATTCGTTTTTTTTTTATAAAAAGTTAATTGTTATTGATTAGAATTTCAAGTAAAATGGTATTTAAAGGAATATAGGACATTAAATTCAAATAAAGGGGATCGATTATGACTTATATCAATGAAGTTTTTGAAAACGTAAAAAATAGGAATTCAAATGAGAAAGAGTTTTTACAAGCAGTTGAAGAAGTATTTGAATCATTAACTCCAGTTTTTGAGAAACACCCCCAGTATGCTGAGGCCAATATTTTGGAAAGGCTTTGCGAACCAGAACGACAGATTTTATTTAGAGTACCTTGGGTGGATGATTCAGGCAAAATTCAAGTCAACAGGGGCTTCCGTATTCAATTTAATGGAGCTAGAGGCCCATATAAAGGAGGATTACGATTTCATTCTTCAGTTTACATTGGTATAGTTAAATTTTTAGGATTTGAGCAAATTTTTAAAAATGCTTTAACAGGGCTCCCGATCGGCGGTGGTAAGGGTGGTTCTGATTTCGATCCAAAAGGCAAGTCGAATGCTGAAGTGATGAGGTTTTGTCAAAGCTTTATGACGGAACTTTATAGACACATCGGTCCTGATGTAGACGTTCCTGCTGGTGATATTGGAGTCGGTGGACGTGAAATTGGCTACTTATATGGACAATACAGAAGGATTAAGGGCACATTTGAAAATGGTGTACTAACTGGAAAAGGTCTTTCATATGGAGGGTCGTTGGTTAGAACCGAAGCTACTGGATTTGGACTACTCTACTTTGTGGAAGAAATGCTATCATTCAATAATCAGTCACTCCATGGGAAGAAAGTGGTTATTTCAGGTGCAGGGAATGTTGCGACTTATGCATGTCAAAAGGCTCAAGAACTGGGTGCTCTTGTAATAGCAATGTCTGATTCCAGAGGATGCATATACGATGAAAACGGTATTGATCTTGGCCTTGTAAGAGAACTCAAAGAAATCAAAAGAGTAGATATTAGTGAGTATTTGGATACTTATCCAAATGCTGAGTATAAAAAAGGATTTGGAAGTGGTTGGTCAATACCTTGTGATATTGCTCTTCCTTGTGCCACTCAAAATGATATTACTTTGGAACATGCCAAAACACTTGTAGCCAATGGACTTTTGGCTGTTGGTGAAGGTGCAAATATGCCTACTACAAATGAGGCATTGCAATATCTGTTGGACCACAATATTCTTGTAGCACCTGCGAAAGCTGCTAATGCTGGTGGTGTTGCTACTTCAGCACTTGAGATGAGCCAAAACTCCATGAGATACAATTGGACGTTTGAGGAAGTGGATCGAAAACTCAAAGAAATTATGATCAATATTCATAAAAATGCATACGAAGCTTCAAAAGAATACGGTTTTGGTTACAATCTTGTTGCTGGGGCCAATATAGCAGGTTTTATACAAGTTGCTGAGGCCATGATGGCTCAAGGAGATTACTAGTAAATAAAATGGGGCACTGAAGATTAAAAACTTCAGTGCCCCTTATTATTCATTTCGTCCCTACTCCACTTTTGATGGCAGCATCATAAACTGCTCTGGATACTGCACTCGAAATGCTTTCATCGAGAGCACCCGGAATGATGTAATCTTCACTGAGTTCGTCATCCTTTACCAAATCTGCAATGGCATAAACTGCAGCACTTTTCATTGCTTCATTGATATCTGTAGCTCTGGCATCAAGAGCACCTCTGAAAATACCTGGAAAGGCCAAAACATTATTAATTTGGTTGGCAAAATCAGAACGTCCAGTCCCTACAATTCTTGCTCCTGCCCTAAATGCAACATCAGGCATGATTTCAGGATCCGGGTTGGCCATTGCAAAAACGACGGCATCACTAGCCATGGATTTTACCATGTCTTCATTGACTGCATCCTTGGAGGAAACTCCAATAAAAACATCTGCACCAATCATAGCATCTGTCAACGATCCAGAAAGCTTATTTGGATTGGTCAGCATTGCGATCTCATCCTTCACCCAATTATTTTGAGGCTCATCACTAGTCAAAATGCCATTTCGATCACAAGTCAGTATATTTTTTGCACCTAGATCAATCAGCATTCTTGCAATTGCATTTCCGGCAGAACCTGCACCGTTAATTACTATTTTTACTGAATCTATAGATTTCGATACCAACTTGAGAGCGTTGATTAGTGCGGCACTTACTACGATGGCTGTGCCATGCTGATCATCATGGAATACAGGAATATCGAGTAATTCCTTCAGTTTACGTTCAACTTCTACACATCGAGGAGATGAGATATCTTCAAGATTTATTCCACCAAACATTGGTGATATCTGGTATATTGTTTCAACAATAGTATCTACATCCTGAGATTTTAAACAAATCGGAAACGCATCTACATCTGCAAACGCCTTGAACAGGATGGCTTTGCCTTCCATAACCGGAATTGCTGCTTCAGGACCTATGTTCCCAAGTCCTAAAACTGCTGACCCGTCTGAAATTACAGCAACCATGTTACCTTTTGATGTGTATTTATAAACATCCGACGGCGTTTTATGAATTGCCCTGCATGGCTCAGCAACACCTGGAGTGTAAGCTGTAGCCAAATCATCCTGATTGTCTAATGGCATTTTACTTTTTATCTCAATTTTTCCTTTGTGTTTTTCATGCATTTCGAGTGCACGTTTGTTATAGTCCATTAAAAACCTTCCTTTTTCAATCGGTCAAGAGCTTTAATTACTCCAAATTTTGAATGTTCATAGGTCAACCCACCTTGAAAATAGGCAATATACGGTTCTCTGATGGGCGCATCGGCACTAAGTTCAATGGACGACCCTTGAACGAATGCGCCTGCAGCCATTATTACATCACTAGAGTAACCGGGCATAGCCCAAGGCTCGGGAGAAACGAAACTGTCTACAGGTGAAGCGGATTGAATCCCTCTACAAAATGCGATAACTTTTTCAGCACTTTTTAACTCAATTGCTTGAATGATATCACTTCTGCTTTCATTTGATTTCGGGTTCACTCTGTAACCAAGATCTTCGAAGACTTTAGCGCACAGAATGGCTCCTTTGAGAGCACCTGATACAACTTTTGGTGCAAGGAAAAAACCTTGCAATATTGTTCTTGTCTGACCAAAAGTCAGTCCACATTCCTTGCCAATTCCAGGAGATGTCATACGATCCGCAACGGCTTCAATCAAATCAGATTTTCCAACGATGTACCCCCCACTAAGCGCCAGTCCGCCACCAGGGTTTTTTATTAAACTGCCTGCCATGAGATCTGCTCCGACATCAGTGGGTTCCAGATAATCCAGGAACTCTCCATAACAATTATCCACCATGACAATTGTCCCAGGGTTGTCACTCTTAACAATATCGATTACATTCCCTATTTCTTCAATGGTAAGACCTCTTCTCCAAGAATATCCTGCTGATCTTTGTATATAAACAACATCAGGCTTTGTGGTCATTGCGGATCTAATGGCATCGATTGCGAAACCACCTTCAGGATCAAGTGAAATCTCATTATATTCGACACCGATATCCATAAGTGAAATCCCTTTTGAAGGGGATAATCCTATGACTTTTTCAAGCGTGTCGTATGGTCTGCCTGTAATGCTCAGCATCTTCTGACCTGGCCTTAATGTTCCACTTAGCATAAGTGTCAAAGCATGCGTGCCAGACACTATGATTGGTCTGACAATGGCATCTTCAGTATTGAAAACCGTTTTATAAACATTTTCCACTCCATCCCTACCGATGTCATCATATCCGTAACCTGTATTCCAGTTGAAATGCATATCTGATATTCGATTGGTCTGCATGGCGTGTAAAACTTTGAGTTGGTTGTATTCAGCTATATCATCAATCTTCTTGAATTGATTTTGAATCTTCTTTTCACTTTTCTCTATTATGCTCACAACATCAAGAGATACTCCAAGTGTTTCATAGAAATCATATTTGCTAGCCATGAAGCCTCCTATTTAATCATGTTGATGGCTTGGATCAATTTTGGAATGATTTGTTTCTTTCTTGAAACACAATTATTAATGAAAGTTCCTTGTTTTACATCTTGTTCAAAAGCCAATGAAAGAAGCGTTTCGTGTGATGATTTGAATATCACATAGGATCCTTCATTGATGATGTCAGTGACCAGCATAAGAGTCACATAGTAATCATGTTGATCATGAACTTCTTGAATCAAACTAAGATAAGTTTCTTGTTGATCAAGGATGTCGGTAAAGTTCAAGGTGAAAACTTGAGAAATCCCAATTTTATATCCATCCAGAAGAAATGATTTGAAATCATTTCTGAAGATGTCTTCAACTGATCGTCCTTCCAATGAAGTTCCATTTTTAAATAGTTCCATCGCATATTTTTCTGCTGATATATCAACAATATCACAAAGTTCATTCATGGCTTTTACATCTACAGGTGTAGTTGTTGGTGACTTTAAAAAAAGTGTATCCGATA
>JAIOSU010000090.1 GCA_021107455.1 Clostridiales bacterium
AAAAATATACATTAGAATCATCTTCATAGATATTGTCATATGATCCGTATTGTTTTCCAGTCGTCTTATTACTTGATATGTTAAAATTTATTTGACCAGTATTGAGTGAATCGATTGCGCCATTTAAGCAGAAGCCTACCAAATCGTGACCAATGATTTCATTCTTTTCAAAAATGGGCGATACAACTTCGAGACAATAGATTCCACCTTTGATAGCTAATGAATATGAAAGTTGCTCAATTGATTCACAATTTTTTATGGTTTTTTCAATAAATTGTTCACCATAGAATTCACTGACAATCTGCTGGTCTACAATCCGTACGGAGTATGCGATATTTTCAATAACACGAATACCATCCAAATACTTATCTTATGTGAAACCCCTTAATTCATCAAAATTTACTTCACCATTCTAGTATTCCACAATTTTATTTCTAATCACGGTACGGCTTGAAAGACTCTTTGCTCCTTGAATATTTTTATCAATCGTGCTCATAAAAGTATCTGTCTTGGTTTGTGCAACTAAATTGAAATTCTCTACTAAATTGTTTTCAATTTCCTTCTCCATAGGTAAAAAGACACCATACAAAGTTAAAAACAATGTAAATACAATCAACAATGCAAATACTATTCTGGTCCTTAAAATATAACTTCGCACGAAACCTCCTAAATCAAACAAAGTTTTATCACAAAAAAACAGATTCAAAATGGAACCCGTTCTATTTAATCGAACAAAGCATTACACTTCTCAGTCAACAACTTGAAATCGATAGGTTTTGTAATGTAATCGTCCATTCCGGATTCCAAGCATTTTTCCCGATCGCCTTTCATTGCATAAGCTGTCATTGCTATTATCTTGGTACTGCCTTTTGAAGAGTCTTCAAAGAGTCTTATTTTTTTAGTGGCTTCATATCCATCAATTTCCGGCATTTGACAATCCATAAATATGAAATCATAGTCTTTTATTAGAAATTTCTCGAAACCTTCGCGCCCATTGGATGCGATGTCACAAGTATAATCGTGCTTATTGAGCCAGATGCTGATGATTTTTTGGTTTACAGGGTCATCTTCCACTATTAATATGTTTGGATTTTCATTTGTTTTATGAACGAGTTCGTGTCCAGTACTATTTTTTTTGCTTTTGATCACCAATTTCTTGAAAATCAAATCACTAAAAAGTAAGGGGCTGTAACTATGAAGATAATCCATTGATTCCGAGGTCTTGATTCTCACGAATTTAGTCCTTTCTGTGAATAGTTATTATTTATCAATCTATTATTGCATATTTTAGGACTAAAGTCCGTTTTTTTTCGAAAACATATTGACATAATTTACAGAAAGTTTAAAATATAGTTACATAGCTTTAGTGAGTGAGTATTTACTCACCTTTGAAAAGAGGGGAATTTAATGAAAAACTTGATTCATAGAAAAGAAAAAATTATTTTCACTGCCATAGAGGTCATCAACGAAATGGGCGTTCAGAATTTATCGACAAAAATGATTGCTAAAAAGCAAGACATCGCTGAAAGTACAATTTTTAAGCATTTTGAAAACAAATCGACTTTACTCATTGCCGTTTTGGACTTCTATTCACAATATGATGACGATATTATTAAATCCATCGAAATGAAAAAACTGGAGGGACTTGAAGCCATCAATTACTTTATGGAGTCCTTTATAAAATATTATGAGAACTATCCTGAGATTACAGCCATCACCCAAGGTATTGACGATATGAGATACATTGACAACTTGTCAGAGAAAGTTATTGAAATTTCAAATAAACGCTACAACTGCATGATGAAAATGGTGGAACAATCGCAACAAAAAGGAGAATTAAGCACAGTTTTTTCTGCCGAATCCTATACAGATCTCATTATGGGGGGCGTCAATGGAATCATCAGAAGATGGCGAATGGAGTCGTATGGATTTTCATTGCTTGAAAGATGTAAAAAAAGTCTGGCAATAGTGATTGGGGAAGGAAACGAAAATAGGATCAGGGGGTGAAAAAATGGCAACAAAGTTTGAAAATGAACCTATGCTGGAGATTTATATATTTGAGACCACACAAATATTGGATCAACTGGAACAGGTTGTGCTCAGCAGTGAAAAAACCGGAAGTTTCAGTGAAAATTCAATCAATGAGATTTTCAGGTTCATGCATACCATCAAGGGCTCTTCGGCAATGATGTTGTTTAACAACATAACAAACATATCTCATCAAATGGAGGAAGTATTTTACTTTATTCGTGAAAAAAAACCTCAAGTGGTGAATCATTCAAGCCTTTCCGATTTAGTGCTCAGTGCGGTGGATTTCATAAAAGTTGAAGTGAATAAAATCAAGAATTTTGATATGCCTGATGGGAATCCAGATGAAATCATTGAACTCTTTAAAGATTATTTGGCTTATATCAAAGAAATCAACGAAGTCAGAGAGGATTTCAAAAAACCGGAGAGTACCAAAAAACAACAATACTATATTCCTCAAGAAAAAAAGAACAGGGACAAACACAGTAATATGTTCAAAGCGACAATCCATTTTGACACTGGATGTGAAATGGAGAATATTCGCGCATACACAGTGATTTTCAGCTTAACGGAGTTTGTGGATGAAATCATATATGAACCGGCGGATATTGCTGAAAATGATGAGACCTCAAAGTGGATCAGAGAGAACGGTTTCCAAATTCATTTGAAAACAAGTTCTTCCTATGAAGAGATTGAGGAGCTCCTTAACAAAACAGTATTTTTAAGCAAACTAGAACTAACCACTGCTGAGGAAACCGATTTTGAACGAACAGCAAAAGAAATTGAAGTGCAGGACAAACCAGTAATCAAGTCACCACTAAATGAGATTGAGGCCAAGGAACAAGCATCAAACGTCCCACAATCCATGATCAGTGTCCATGTAGATAAATTGGATGGACTGATGAACATGGTTGGAGAACTCGTAATAGCTGAAGCTATGGTCACACAAAATCCAATAGTCGCCTCGATTGAATCGGAATCATTTTTAAAAGCCTCCCGGTTATTGCATAAAATAACTGGTGAACTTCAGGATATGGTGATGTCCATACGGATGGTTCCACTCTCCACAACGTTCATAAAAATGCACCGTATTGTCAGAGATATGTCGAAGAAGCTTCAAAAAAATGTCGTTTTGGAACTCAGCGGTGAAGAAACCGAAGTGGACAAAAATATTATCGAGCATATTTCAGACCCTCTGATGCATTTAATCAGAAATGCTCTCGATCATGGTATTGAGAGTGAAAACGAGAGGCGAGAAAGCGGAAAAGAGCTCACTGGAAAGATTTCACTAAGCGCCAAGAATGCAGGCAGCGATGTATTGATTATCATAAAAGATGATGGTAAGGGACTGAGTAAAGAAAACATACTTAGGAAAGCCAGAGAAATTGGTTTGTTGTTCAAACCTGAGGAAGACATGACAGAACGTGAAATCTTCAATCTGATTTTATTCCCGGGATTTTCCACAAAAGCGGATGTCACAGAATTTTCGGGTCGTGGTGTAGGTATGGATGTAGTTGCCAAAAATCTTGAAGCAGTCGGCGGGGTTGTCATAGTTGAGAGTGAAGAAGGTGTTGGAACGACCATCACACTGAAAATACCATTGACCCTTGCAATAATCGAAGGCATGAACATCAAAGTGGGACAATCCAGGTACACCATTCCTATCACTACCATCAAGGAATCTTTCAGACCAAGTCTAAAGGATTGTATCATGGATCCTGACAACAATGAGATGGTAATGGTAAGAGGCAATTGTTATCCAATCATGAGACTGCATGAACGCTATGATGTCAAAGAAGCGGTCACTGGATTTGAAGATGGAATCATGATCATGGTGGAACAAGATGAGAGAGTCATTTG
>JAIOSU010000033.1 GCA_021107455.1 Clostridiales bacterium
AAAATGACCTGGACTTAATGAGAAGATTTTAACTATGGATAAGTTCAGGACAAGGACGGATGAGAAGGACGAGAATGGTTGGCTGCGTCCAAACAGTGTGAGACTTACGAAGTTTGGTAGGAGATTGAGGTCTACAAGTATAGATGAACTTCCGGAACTGTTTAATATCCTTGTAGGTGCTATGAGTATTGTGGGGCCTAGGCCTTTACTCATACAATACCTGAAACTTTACAATGACCATCAAAAGAGGAGACATGAAGTAAGACCTGGTCTTTCAGGATACGCTCAAGTCAATGGGCGTAATGCCATCAGCTGGGAAGATAAGTTCAATCTTGATGTTGAGTATGTAGATAATGTTAGTTTTATAGGCGATTGGAAGATTATCCTTCTTACTATAAAGAAGGTATTTGTTAAGGAAGGTATCAGTTCAAATACATCGGTTACTATGGAGCCATTTAGAGGAAGCAAGGTAGACAGTTAAGATAAACAGAATTTATAAATTTCTGCAATTATACATTTATTACTTTAGAGAGGAATGTACTATTCATGAAAGATAAATTGATTATTATTGGTGCCAGTGGACATGGAAAGGTTGTCGCTGACATCGCAATTAAAATGAATAAGTGGCAAAGCATCGCATTTCTCGATGATGACGAGTCTATTAAGACTTCTATGGGGTTAGAAGTTATCGGTAGAACTGCTGATGCTTTTACATATAAAGATGATGCTGATTTCTTTGTGGCCATAGGAAACAATGCTGTTCGAGAAAAATTACAAGAGAAATTGATCGATGAAGAGTTAAATGTAGTTAGTTTAATTCATCCGAGTTCAGTTATTGGTACTGATGTTGAGATTAGCATGGGCACAGCAGTAATGGCGGGAGTTGTGATTAACAGCTCTTCTAAAATTGGTAAGGGTTGCATTATCAATACGAGTAGTAGTTTGGATCACGACAACATTATAGAAGATTATGTGCATATTTCTCCTGGGGTAAGGACTGCAGGGAGTATAGGAATAGGTAAGGGTACATGGCTAGGAATAGGCAGTGTTGTAAGCAATAACGTGAACATCTGCAGTGGTTGCAAAGTTGGTGCAGGGGCTGTGGTGGTTAAGGATATTACTGAATCTGGGACATATGTTGGGGTTCCGGTGAGGAGAGTTTATTGATGGGAAAAATCTTGATACTAGCCAATAATGACATTGGATTATATAAATTTAGAAAAGAATTAATCGAAGAACTGCTAAAGGATAATCATGTGTTTATATCTTTACCAAATGGAGAGTTTGTAAAGGAACTTGTTAATTTGGGCTGTGAATTCATAGATACGAATATTGATAGAAGAGGTATAAACCCTATCACTGACTTAAGATTGATGTTCGAGTATAAAAAGATACTAAACAGAGTTAAGCCAGATGTGGTTTTATCATATACAATTAAACCAAATGTTTATGGTGGTATGATGTGTAGGCTTACAAAAACACCATACATCGCTAATATAACAGGTTTAGGAACTGCTGTAGAGAATGGTGGTGTTTTACAAAGTATCACCATATTTTTATACAAATTAGCTTTGAAGAATGCATCGTGTGTTTTCTTTCAAAATAAAGAGAATGCGGAGTTTATAAATAGCAAAGGAATCATTAAAGGAAAACAAAAGATAATTCCCGGTTCTGGTGTCAATTTAGATCATTATGAACTTTTAGATTACCCTGAAGATGATACTATTAACTTTTTATTTATTTCAAGAGTCATGAAGCAAAAAGGAGTTGATCAGTATCTTGATGCTGCTAAGCATATAAGAGAGAAGCACCATAATACTCAATTTCATATTCTTGGATTTTGCGAAGAGTCTTATGAAGAAAAGTTGAAGTATTTGCATGAAAATGGAGTTGTTAAATACCATGGCATGCAGAGCGATGTAAGGAAATTTCATCAGATATCCCATTGCACAATTCATCCAACTTATTATCCTGAGGGAATATCTAATGTTCTTTTAGAGAGTGCAGCTTGTGGTAGACCTGTCATAACCACTAATAGAAGTGGTTGTAGAGAAATTGTAGATGATGGAATTAATGGATATATTGTAGAGAAGCAGAATAGCCAAGATCTTATTGAGAAAGTTGAGAAATTTTTAAAATTAAGCTATGAAGAAAAGAAAGTAATGGGCTTAGCTGGTAGAGTTAAGGTTGAGAGAGAATTTGATCGACAGATTGTTATTGAAGCTTATATTGAAGAAATTAGAACTGCGATGGGGTGAACTTTAAATGGATTATAAGAAAGTATTTAAGAGTCAAGAGTTAAGGTTAAAAGTACTAAGGATGTTAGATTTTGTACCAGATAAACTGATGATAAAAATCCAATATAGACTGGCAACTGGGAAAAGTTTAAATCTTCATAATCCTACAAGATTTACAGAGAAAATTCAATGGTATAAGCTCTACTATCGAGATCCTTTGCTTGTAAAGTGCTCAGATAAATATGCTATTAGAGATTATATATCTCAAAAAGGATTAGAGGATATACTAGTGCCACTATATGGAGCTTATGATAAAGCTGAAGATATAGATTTTAGACAACTGCCAGACAAGTTTGTTCTTAAGACGAATAATGGAAGCCATACAAATATTCTGTGTGACAATAAAGAAAAGTTGAACAAAGAAGAAACAATTAAGACTTTGAATCAATGGCTAACTAAGAGATCCTCTAAACTAGGTCGTGAGTGGTCTTATTATGATATTGAGCCGAAAATTGTGTGTGAGAAATACCTTGATAAAGACGAAAACAATGATTTAGTTGATTACAAGTTCTTTTGTTTTAATGGAGAGCCGTTCTATTTATATGTAATAACAGAGAGGTTTTTACCTGGAGGTGCAAAATTAGGTTTATATGATATGGATTTTAAAAAGCTACCTTATAGGAGACCTGATATTGCACTTATCAATAAAGAAGTTGAAAAACCAAAGAACTTTGATAGAATGATTGAAATTGCAAGAGTCTTGTCTAAAGATTTCCCTCATGTCAGAGTTGATTTATATAATATAGATGGAAAAATTTATTTTGGGGAATTAACGTTCTATAATGGAAGCGGATATAAAATTTATGTTTCTGAAGAGTTTGATTTTATTGTCGGTCAAAAATTTACTTTACCAAGCAAGTTTAAATAGTTTTAAAATGGGATTGAATGGAGAGATAAAAGTGCCTGTTATTAGTGTAATCATGGGAGTTTACAACTGCGAAAGTACAATAAAAAGAAGTATTGAATCAATACTAAATCAAACTTATAGTGATTGGGAGTTGATCATTTGTGATGATTATTCAACTGATCAATCGTATATGATTGCTAATGAGTACGCTCATAAATATGAAAATATTACTGTGATAAAAAATGAAAGCAATAAGGGATTAGCGTATACTCTGAATAAATGCCTAGAAGTTGCAAAAGGAAAGTATATTGCAAGAATGGACAGTGATGATATTTCTTTAAACACTCGTTTTGAAAAGCAAATAGAATTTTTGCAAAAAAATAAAGAATATGAAGTAGTTGGTAGCTCAGTAATTTTGTATGATGATTCAGGTGATATTTCAATAAGAAATACAATTGAGATACCCAATAAGTATGATTTAATAAAAACTGTTCCTTTTATACATCCTACAATAATGATTTACAAAGAAATATATGACAACCTTAATGGTTATACAGTAAGTAAAAGAACAAGAAGAGGTCAAGATGCTGATTTTTGGTTTAAATTCTATTCCAATGGATACAAGGGTTACAATATCCAGGAACCTCTTTTGAAGTATCACGAGAGTTTAACCGATTATAAAAAACGTAGTTTGAGGGTTGCATTTTGGGGGGCTAGAACTAGATATATTGGTTACAAAAGTTTAAAACTACCTTTAAGATATTATTTTCATGTTCTCAAGCCAATAATTGTTGCATTACTACCAAATAAGTTGATGTATTTTTACCATAAGAGGATACGAGGAGTAAAAATATGAGTTCTCTAGGAAGTTTAGCATTATATCTAATAATATTTCTATCTTCTTTTTCAATATTATCGATTGGTAATATGAGGAAAAAAAGTTCTAGAATAATTATAATTGTCGGATTATTGATTCCGATTTTATTTGCGAGTTTAAGATATGCAGTAGGCACTGACTATTTTAATTATATGAGATCATATAACAGTGTTCAAAGTATTAGCTTTAGAGAATATTTTAACAATTACTATTTATTTGAAATAGGACATTTCCTAATAAGAAAAATCAGCTTATTTTTAGGGAATTATGGCTTTATGTTAGCCGCATATGCTTCCATAACAGTTGTTTCAATATATTATGCAATCAAGCAGCATTATAAAAATTCTCTTGTTGGCATTAGTTTCATGTTGTTTTTATGTATATATTATCCGTTATCATTAAACTTAATGCCTCAATTTGCTGCTATATCGATTGTTTTACTGTCATTTAAATATATTTTTATGGGCAACTTTAAGAAATATTTTATAACGATTCTAATAGCATCTTCTTTTCATATTACAGCACTGGTTGCATTACCGTTATTTTTCTTATGGGATAAAGAGAAAGATGGTTTCACCAGCAAATGGAAAGTGGTGTTTTCAATTCTGACATGTTTGTTTATAGTTATAAATTATCAGCTCCTAATTGATCGAGTTTCGGAAATTGGAATGTTTTCTGATTATGGTGTTTATGCTATTGAAAATGTAAAAGGACAAAATCGAGATTTAATCGTAAAAGCAGTTATATTATTTGTTTTTTTAGTATTAAGAAAACCTTTGATAAGAATTGATACTAGAAATAAGTTATATATTCTGCTCATAATTTTTTCTGTAATTATTGGAATCACAGGGTACACATCCCCGTTTGTAAAGAGAGTAGCTTTGTATTTTGAGATAACACAAATATTTTTAATCCCAAGTATAATTAAGGTTTTTACTAAAACTGACCGGCTACTTCTGAAATCAATAGTCATTTTATATGCTGTTTCATATTTTTACTTAGTTTATTTTATATTAGGTCAAGCATTTGTAATTCCATATAATACTTATCTATTTTAATTAGGAGTGTTAAAATATGAAAAAAATCAATTTTATAATTCCAACTTTATCTTCTGGTGGAGCAGAAAGAGTTGTGTCAAATTTAAGCTTGTTATTGAATGACGATTTCCACTGTAATATTATACTTTTGAACTATGATACAGAAATTATGTATCCATATAAAGGAACAATAGAATACCTTGATAAAGAAAACCATAGAGGAAACTTCTTTCTTAAAATTAAAACAATAATAATGAAAATTTACCGTTTGAAAAAATCAAAGCAGAAAGATACTTCGGCGGTTACAATTAGCTTTTTAGAGTATCCCAATTTGATAAATATTTTGAGTCACGGAAAAGAGCCAATGATACTATCTGTTAGAAATCATATGTCAACAAAACATGGAAAAAATCTGAAAGGTATCATTTGGAATTATTCAATTAAGCATTTATATCCAAAAGCTAATAAAATAGTAGCTGTGTCTAAAGAAATAAAGAAAGATCTAATTAATAATTATCAACTTGATGAAAGCAAAATTAAAGTTATTTATAATTCATACCCTATTGAAAAAATACAAGAGCTATCAATTGTTGATGTTGATTCTGAATATGTTGATATTTTCAATCATCCTGTAGTCATTACTGTTGGTAGATTAAATGCTCAAAAAGGACATTGGCATTTGATAAGATCATTTAGTCGAGTTAAAAAAAATATTCCAGATGCAAAGTTAGTGATACTTGGTGAGGGGAATATGGAAAACTACTTGAAAAATCTTGCCATAGAATTAAATTTGAAAAAAGATATTCATTTTCTTG
The DNA here is from genome assembly GCA_021107455.1 of Clostridiales bacterium. Lineage (GTDB taxonomy): Bacteria > Bacillota > Clostridia > Peptostreptococcales > Acidaminobacteraceae > Fusibacter_D. Next base: position 5,874 of record JAIOSU010000033.1, read on the forward strand.
GATTTCAAAAAAATCCATTTAAGTTTATTTCAAAATCAAAAATATTTGTATTATCTTCATTTCATGAAGGGTTTCCAAATGCATTAGCAGAGGCTATGGCATGTGGTATACCTGTTTTATCAACAGACTGTCTATCAGGACCACGCGAAATATTAGCACCTGATGAGTTTCATAAACAGGAAATAGTTTATGGGTTAAATAAAGACAGATACGGTGTTTTATTACCAGTTTGCGATGGAAAAAGATATTCTAGTGATTACCCTTTAAGTAAAGAAGAGTTAACCATGGCAGAATCAATAATTACTGTTTTAAATGATGAAGAAATGCGGAAATATTTTTCTAAACAATCGTTAAGTCGAATAAAGGATTTTGAGATCAAAAATTTAATAAGCGAATGGGAAAATATTTTGGGAGAAAAATTCTAAATGAATAAACTTTTAGGTTTTATAAGAGCAAGACAAAAATTTATACTATTTAGTGTAATAAAGGCGATCGTAATGATTCTTAGCCTTTTGACAAATATTTTTATTGTAAGAAAATTGAGTGTTAATGATTTTGGGGTATTTTCTATTGCGTTAATGCTCGTTGGATTAATTACTACTTTTGGATTCAGTTGGAGTTCATCATCGATTCTTTATTATGGTAGCAAGGAAAGAGCAAAGTATGGTTCTATAAATAAGACTTTTTGGGCAAGAAATATTATTATTAGTATCAGCTTAGTTTTAACTACAATATTATTTGTAGTATTTAATTCTAGTATTAACGACTACATAGGAATGGATCTTTCTTTATTAATCTTAATCTGGTTATATATTAGTGTAGCTGAAGACTATTTAAGCCAATATTATTTAGCTATAAAAAAACAAGTATTTTCTAGCTTGCTTTCGATAACAGCTAAAGTGATTTATCTAATTTTGATTTTAGTTTTTGACTTTGATGTATAGACACTAATACTATTCAATATTATCAGTCATGCATCTGTTCTGTTTTATATGATTGGGATAAATAGAAATGATATATCAAAATTTGAGTTTGATAAGAATTGGTTTTTAGAAGTCTTAAACTTCTCTGTTTGGCAGTTGTTTGGTTATTCTGGACTTTACTTGATAAATTTTGGAGACACAGCAGTCATCAAGTAATTTATGTCCTCGGAAGATGTAGGGATTTATAATGCGGCTTATAAGATCTTTAATGCGATTGCAAATTTTACATTTGTAATCAGTAGTTATTATGCAGGTAACATTTCACAGTATTTTGCAAAAAAAGAGTATGTTAAAATTCGAAATTTCTTTTATAGAGAGAGATTTATTATTTTTGGTTTAAGTTTATTTCTGCACTTAATAATAATTTTGTTCTCTAAACCCATTATTCTTTTTTTGTATGGAGTTAGATATGTGGAATCTATAAGCATTCTGAATGTTTTATTGATTGGGAGTGTGTTTAGGTATATAACAGTATTTTACATGCTTTACTATAATACAAATAATAAATATCGGCTTCAACAAGTAATAAATATCTTTAGAGCTATAATAAATATAATTCTTGATATAATATTTATTAAAATTTTCGGACTTATTGGCCCTGCAATTGCAACAACTGTAGCAATGTTTTTGGCTTTTGTTTTTTCTTTGTTTTATTGTGAAAAACGAATCTACGGCTTAAGTAAATCTGATAACAACAGCAAGTGTGAATAGAAAATGTTGAGATTAATAAAATTATCTTGAAGTAATGTGTCTACTGAAATATTCTTAAACATTGAGTTAAAGAATGAGAGCAATATGATGAGTTGAATATATGAGAATATAGAAAGAAGGTTAAGAAATGAAAATAATAATGCTAACAGATTATAGAGGCTCATTTAGGCAAGGGATTAAACAATTTTTGTCAATGGATAAAAGTTTAATAATAGAGTCATTTGAAAGAGCTGGCATGCAAGTGGTCGAGCTAAATTACGAACAATTAATTAATGAAAATATTATATTGAGTAATGAAATTATTATTTATACGAGTACGCAAAATATCAAATATAAAAATTATCTTGATGACATTTTATACGCATTGTCTAAACAAAATAAGTTGTTACCAAGATACGAAGTTTTTAAAGCCCACGAAAATAAAGGCTATCAAGAAATATTGAAAAGAGAGCTTGACATAGAATCTCTGGAGTTTTTATATTTTGGTAATTTCAAAGGATTAGAGAGGAATTCTAAATTAATCACAAAATATCCTATAATTCTGAAAAAACTTGAGGGGGCAGGTAGCACTAATGTGTTTAAAGTGAACGACCAGAAGGAATTATTTTCTTTAGTTCATAAACTCAACAGACCAAACAATCACACTATAAACATATTAAAGCGATTAAAGAATAAGTTTTTAATGAAAAAGCTTCATTTAAATGAGTACTTAGAAGAAGATAATTTTATGGGGTCATATATTTTGCAAGAGTTTGTCAATGGTTTAAATGACGATTGGAAAATTTTAATTTTCGGTAGTCGATATTATGTTCTTAATAGAAAAGTCAGAAATAATGACTTTAGAGCAAGTGGGAGTGGAAAGTTGTCTTTTGTTGATCCTCCGGAGAAAGTTTTAAATTATGCAAAGAGCGTGTTTGAAAAATTAGATCTACCATGCGTATCTCTAGATATAGCATATGATGGAAAAGAAGCATATCTAATTGAGTTTCAGGGATTGCATTTTGGACCATATACAATTATTAACTCTGAGTATTATTTCACATTTGATCACAACGAGTGGCAAAAAGTTGATGAAAATTCAAAATTTGAAGAAGTGTATGCACAAAGCATTATAGATTATATAAATAAGATGAAAGGAAGGTTGTAAAATGAAAATACTAATTACAGGTGCAGCCGGATTTATAGGCTTTCACCTTTCAAAGAAATTACTAGATGAATCCTATCAAATAATAGGCATTGACAACTTGAATGACTATTATGATCCAAGTCTAAAACAATCTAGGCTTGAAATCCTAGGCAAGTACAAGAATTTTAATTTTCATAAAGTAGATTTAAAAGACAAGGCTGAAGTAGATAATATCTTTGAAACCTACCAGCCTACTCA
>JAIOSU010000218.1 GCA_021107455.1 Clostridiales bacterium
ATCATAGATGCCCTCGCCTACAGCTGCAAGAATAGCAGCCCCAAGTGCACCACCTTGATTGGTGTTGATGCCTACGATTTCGTGTCCAAATACATCCGCAATGATCTGACGCCATTTTTGACTCCTTGCACCACCACCAATAACCCTTATTTCATTCACAGGAACACCCATATCTTTTAGAATGTCCAGTGAATCCTTAAGACCAAAAGCTACTCCTTCGAGTACCGCCTTTGTCATTTCTGCTCGGCCGCTGTTCATATCCATTCCGATAAAAGTGCCTCTGGCATTTGGATTGGCATAGGGCGTTCTTTCTCCCATCAAATATGGAAGGAAAACCACATCTGTAATTTTTTCATCCAACTCATCAAGCAGATGATCAATGGATTCTTTAGCGACTTCATCGGACCACCATTTGAGTGAGCTTGCAGCAGATAGCATGACACCCATGGAATGATACTTACCACTTGCATGACAAAATGCATGAAGTCTGTTCTCTGAATCCATCTTATAATCATCATGAGCCGCAAAGACCACGCCAGATGTACCTAAAGTCACTGAAACTACGCCTTCACGAACTGTTCCAGTACCTATGGCACCAGCTGCTTGATCACCAGCACCAGCGACTATGATAACGTCTTGTGAAAGACCTAATATCGCTTTGATCTCTTCTGAAAGATTCCCCGTTACCGCAAAGGATTCATGTAGTTTAGGCAATTGCTTTTCAGTGATTCCAACAAATTCAAGCATAGGCTCTGAGTAGCATTTATTCTGGACGTCTAGAAGTAACATCCCTGATGCATCGGAATAATCTGTGGCATAAATCCCAGACAATTTGTAGTTGATGAAATCTTTTGGGAGTAAGTACATGTCCACCTTTTGAAAGATCTCTGGATGATGCTTTTTAAGCCAAAGGATTTTTGGTGCGGTGAATCCGGTGAGGGCTTTATTCCCTACCCGTTCACCAAGTTTCTTCATCCCAAAATGATTTGTGATTTCAACGCATTCATCTGAAGTTCTTTGATCACACCATAAAATGGCTGGTGTCAGAACTTCGCCCATCTCGTCAAGTGCGACCATACCATGCATCTGTCCACTGAATCCTATGCCTCTGATATCATCTTTGATATCTTGATTTGCATCAATCAGTTTCTTTAGTGCAGTAAGTGTTCCCTGCCACCAATCTTCCGGATTTTGCTCAGCCCAATTGGTATGGGGATAATACACAGAGTATTCTTCAGTTGCTTCATCGATTATTTTACCAGTTCCTGTGATGAGCAGGACTTTAACTGAAGAAGTACCTAAATCTATTCCAATAAACATAGTCAGCTCCTGTAAATATACTGATTCAAGATATTTTCAAGAAGTTCCTGACGACCTGATGTATTTTTGATTTCGCCAAGCTCTAGCGCATATTCTGCCAGTTCTTCAAAGCCAACTTCACCACTCACAATTTTCGCGCCGATACCACTCTCATAGCTTGAATATCTATCTTTCATCAACTTGTCAAATTTACCTTCTGAAACGATTTGATCTGCGATAAGAAGTCCTTTCGCAAAAGTGTCCATTCCTGCGATGTAAGCGTAGAACAGGTCATCCATTTCAAATGATCCTCTTCGTACTTTTGAATCAAAGTTGAGTCCTCCTGGAGCGATTCCGCCATTTCTTAGGACCTCGATCATTGCCAGTACCGCATCATAAATGTTTGTTGGGAACTGATCTGTATCCCATCCCAAAAGTAAATCTCCCTGGTTGGCATCGATAGAGCCCAGCATACCATTTATTCTGGCCATGTTGAGTTCGTGTTCAAAAGTATGCATTGCAAGTGTCGCATGATTGGCTTCGATGTTCAATTTGTAATGGTCCTGAAGATTGTACTTTCTTAAGAATCCGATGACGGTTGATGTATCGAAGTCATACTGGTGCTTGGTTGGTTCTTTTGGTTTTGGTTCGATGAGCAGTTGTCCAGTGAAACCGATTTTTTCTTTATAATCTACAGCCATCTGAAGGAAACGTCCGAGGTTGTCCAGTTCAAGTTCTGTGTTGGTGTTGAGCAGTGTCTCGTAACCTTCACGACCACCCCAGAACACGTAGTTTTCTCCACCTAATTTTTTAGTGACTTCCATAGCTTTTTTAACTTGTGCTGCTGCATATGCGAAGACATCTGCATTTGGAGAAGTCGATGCGCCATGTACAAATCTTTTGTGAGTGAATGCATTGGTAGTTCCCCAAAGGCATTTGATTCCCGTCTTTTCCATCAAGCCTTCAATATAAGCAACCATCTCATCGAGGTTCTCATTTTTCTCTTTTAAGCTATCACCTTCTGGAGCAATGTCCAGGTCATGGAAACAGAAGTATTCAACGCCGAGTTTTTCCATAAGTTCAAAACCGATATCAGCGCGTAGTTTTGACTTTTCCAGTCCAGATAGTTCATTCCATGGTCTTTCCATCGTACCAGTTCCAAATGGATCTGAGCCTTCTCCTGTGAGTGTATGCCAGTAACTCATGGCAAATCTAAGATGTTCTTTCATAGGTTTACCTGATACAATTTTCTCTGGATCATAATATTTAAAGGCTAAAGGGTTATTAGAAGACTCCCCTTCAAATTTGATTTTTCCAATATTTTTGAAATACTCCATAATGTCCTCCTCAATAATTAAACTCTATCCTTTGACACCACCAAGTGCCACACCCTCTATAATGTACTTTGAGAGTAGGAAGTAGGCAACGAAAAGCGGTAGAACGGTTAGGGCAAGCCCTAAATATACCGCACCATATTCAGTTTTATAAATGTCTCCACGAAGCAAACTCACCATGATTGGCATGGTATACTTGTCACTGTCGGTGAGGAGTACGAGTGGCAGGAACAGACTGTTCCAGCTTGAAACAAATGTGAAAATCGCCTGTGTTGCCATGGCTGGCTTCATAATTGGCAATACGATCTTGTTGAATGTGTAAAACTCACTGGCACCATCTATACGGGATGCTTCCACCAGTTCAAGAGGAAGAGAAACAATCATGAACTGTCTCATGAAAAACACAGCTGCCGGTACCGCAATTGCAGGTAGTATGAGTGCCATAAAATTGTTGGTCATTCCGATTTTGTACATAAATTGATAAAATCCAATAACCGATACCTGTGCTGGAATCATCATAACAGCGAGAATGAAAGTGAAAAATGGTTTTCTCAATTTCCAGTTGTACGCCACCAATGCATAAGCAGTAAGGGCTGAAAAGTAAATGGTGAACAAAGTTGAAGCCGTAGAAATAATCATTGAATTTTTCAATCCCTTAATTGGATCAAAAGTTTTTCCAAGAAGAATTTTCACATTGCTCATCAGATGTGTTGATGGGATTAAAGATATTGCATCTTGTTGGATCTGAAAAGTGTCACGAGTCGCATTCACAAACATGATCCAGAATGGCAATACACTCAAGATTGCCAGCAAAAGACAGACTGTATAGGCAACGACTCTGAAAAGTATTCCTCGTTTTTTTCTTGTCTTTGACATACTATATAGCCTCCTGACTTTTTGCTAGCTTTGCACGTTCTTTTTTCAGTAGTTTAGCTTCTTTTTGAATTTGTATTTCACCCTTGTCTCGCATGAGGAAGAACAGGAGTGCTGAGAATACGGCGATGATTAAAAACATGATCATGCTTGCCGCTGCTGCCCTATTATATAAGTAGCTACCGCTGAATGCCTGATTGTAAATAAACACGCTGGTTGTAAGCGTTGAATTATCCGGTCCACCTTGCATAAAAAGCTTTGGTATATCGAACATATTCAG
>JAIOSU010000103.1 GCA_021107455.1 Clostridiales bacterium
CCTTACTATGCACTCTTGATGGACAAAGACGATCCAAAATGTCCAGTGAGAATGCAAGCTGTACCAACCATCCAAGAAACATACTTCAGTGCTGCTGACATGGATGATCCACTTCACGAAGATGCGGATTCTCCAGTTCCAGGTATCACTCACAGATACCCTGATAGAGTTCTTTTCCTCATCACTGACATGTGCTCCATGTACTGCCGTCACTGTACAAGAAGAAGATTCGCAGGACACAACGACGGAGGCGTTCCAAGAGACAGAATCGACGCTGCAATCGAGTACATCAGAAACACTCCTGTAGTTCGTGACGTTTTATTATCAGGTGGCGACGCACTACTCGTATCAGACGATTTACTTGAGTACATCATCAGCAAACTCAGAGAGATTCCACACGTTGAAATCATCAGAATTGGTTCAAGAACTCCAGTAGTATGTCCACAAAGAATCACACCAGAACTCGTGAACATGCTCAAAAAATACCACCCGATCTGGCTCAATACACACTTCAACCATTCAAAAGAAGTGACTCCAGAAACTAAAAAAGCATGTGCTCTTATGGCAGACGCAGGTATACCACTTGGTAACCAATCCGTTCTGTTAAAAGGCATCAACGATAGCGTTCATATCATGAGAGACCTTGTACACGACCTCGTTATGATGAGAGTTAGACCATACTACATCTACCAATGTGACCTTTCTACAGGCATCGAGCACTTCAGAACACCTGTATCAAAAGGCATCGAGATCATCGAAGGCTTACGTGGCCACACATCCGGATACTGCATCCCTACATTCGTAGTTGACGCACCGGGCGGCGGCGGAAAGATTCCGGTAATGCCACAGTACATGATTTCACAATCCCCTGAGAAAGTCATCCTCAGAAACTACGAAGGCGTTATCACAACTTACACTCAACCACATTCATACGACTTCGAAACTGAAGGCGCAGTAGAAACTGAAGCTCAAAAAGCTCACAAGACAGCAGGCGTCGGCGGACTTTTACAAGGTAACCGCGTGAACATCGAACTCAAAGAACTCGAAAGAACAATGAGATCACATCACGAAGAATAATATAGAGAAAATTGACACTAGATAAGGAATGAAAGCTAGGGAAATCGGAGGGCATCATGGGGCTATATCCACTTTTTGAAAATCAATACCGCATCATTTCAATCGTTGGTATGGCCAAAAATGCCGGCAAAACGGTCACACTCAACCACCTCATCGAGGTGCTGGATGCAAATCATGTATCCTTTGGCCTCACGTCCATTGGGAGGGACGGCGAGCGCCAGGACATCGTGACGAATACCGACAAGCCAATGATCTATGTGAAAAAGGGAACCTACATCGCCACGGCAGAAATGCTTTTCAACCTTTCTGAGGCGAAAATGGCGGTAGAAGAGGTCACAGACTATCATACGGCAATGGGCAGAGTCATCATCGGACGGACACTTACTGATGGCTATGTTCAAATTGGAGGTCCTTCGACCAACCTGGCAGTTAACGCAGTATCGGAAAAAATGCTGGAAAAAGGCGCCGGCTACGTGTTGGTGGATGGAGCACTGGACAGATCATCCTCTGCATCCCCCGCTATCACAGACGCCTGCATCCTGGCAACCGGCGCAGTGCTCAGTCGCGATATGGCTAAAGCCGTAGCAAAAACTGCTCACCGCGCATCACTCTTCGCACTGCCTCATGATATTGATGAAAGCAGTTTAAGACTTTGGGAGGTCGCCGAAGAGTCCAGAAACGTAGTACTCATAGATTCAGATGGATCGCACGTGGTCATGGATGGTTTTAAAACCGCTCTGAACGCGGGCCGTGCCATTGGAGAGCTCATAGACGAAAACACTCGCGCCCTGTTATTTCCGGGCGCGCTTACCACAAAAACAATTATGGAAATCGTACACACCACCCAATATTATAAAAATATTGAGTTTATAGTCGGCGATGCCACAAAAATATTCATCGAACACAGTGACTGGCAGTATTTCATGCGAATCGGCGTTGACATCAAAGTGCGTTACGGCATCAGGCTCCTCGCTGTGACCGTCAACCCATACGCTCCTGCCGGCTATTTTTATGATGGGGCAATCTTCAAAGCGGCCCTCGCGAAGCGCATAAGTGGCGTTCCAATCGTCGACGTACTGGAAGGGGTGTAACATGAAGCAGGAATTTCTCAGCAAAAAGAATTTCGCGGACCTTGACCTGGGCTTCGTTTTCGACCGGCTTCAGGTGGTGACGTCATATGGGGAAAGTGCTAAAAAATGCCTCAGACCCTACGGCGCATCAAACCTTAAAGAGCTCGATCACAGTTTTGACCTCACCGAGCGCATCATGGAAAGACTGGAAAACAAAAGGCACGATGTGCTGGAACTCAAATCGATTTTCAAAGAGATCAAACAACTGGCTAACACCTTTGACCGCATTGAGGCAGAGGATACACTCTCCGTCACTGAATTCTTTGAAATCAAGCATTTGGTAATGCACATGGCCAAAGTCAAAGCCATGACGGAGAAACTGAGTTGGGAGAAGACCATAGGAGATTATCTGCTGCATTCCACTGATCCGGTTATGGCGCTCCTTGACCCTGAGAATTCAGGCGTAGGAACGTTTTACATCTACAGCACTTATTCTGCCCAGCTCGAAACCATTCGTGCCAGCCTACTTGAGACGGAAACGGAAATCAAGAGACAGACGAAGCGGATTGCTGAGCAGATTGAAACCGAAGGCTTTAAGGTGAATGCAAACGGCGAGGTCAGAATCCAACAAGTCGACCGTGAAAACATTGAAAAAGCGAAACATCATCCGCATTTGAGTTACAGGATGGACATTCCGCTCTACAGTCTTTTCAGGATCAAGCCCGACCCCAAATATCAGGAGCGGCATGATCAGCTGCTGATTGAGGAAGAAGAGGCCGAATACAAGGTCAGAACCTGGTTGACTGTGCAGCTGGGCAAGCATCTTAAAATGCTCAGAGCCAACTGTGCACACATCGGACAGGTGGATCTGCTGATTGCCAAAGGGCAATTCGCAGTGGCCTTTCAGTGTGTCAGACCGAAATTTGAAAGCGAAGGCAATCTCTCCATCACTGGAGGAAGACACCTGAAAGTCTCATACAGTCTGGACCGGGTAGGAAAGTCGTTCACACCTGTTGACATCGATATCCATAAAACCGTGACACTGATCACCGGAGCCAACATGGGCGGAAAAACCGTATCGCTTCGCATGATCGGACAGGTGATTGCTATGGCACATTACGGATTTTTCGTGCCCTGTAAACAGGCAACACTTTACCCACTCGACTTCTTATTCATCTCAGTTGGAGACTCACAATCCATAGATATGGGCCTCAGTACTTTCGGCGCTGAAATCGTTGAAATCGGACAGGTCATCAGGCGTTTTTCGGACAGGGGACTCATCCTGATTGACGAACTCGCAAGAGGCACCAATCCCAAAGAGGGATTCGCCATATCAAAAGCACTTATTGAGCACCTTCAAGGTGGAATGAGCAAAACACTCATCACAACTCATTACGACGGACTCACTCAAGGACCGGACCTTTCACATTATCAGGTCAACGGCCTTAAGGACGTCGATTTTGAGGACATTCGCACCGAACTTAAAGAAAAGGGCATCGGCCTTTTGCACGAATACATGGATTACAGACTCACCGAGGTGAGTGGCGACAAGGAAATTCCAAAGGAAGCCCTTAGAATTTCTGAAATGATGGGCCTGGCCCAAACAATTATAGAGAGAGCCAAAGAAATATTAGGAGGATCACATGACGAGCAAATTAAATCTTGATTTCAGTGTCGTGGAAAAAGCGCGTAACTCCGCAAGAGTGATCGCTGAAGACACGCAAAAATTTATCGAACGTCATACCACCGTCACCGTTGAGCGTACAATCGTAAGATTGCTCGGCGTAGATGGTATTGACGACATCGAAAGACCTCTTCCGAACGTGGTCGTGGACAACATCAAAAAAGGCGGCGGACTTGCAGAAGGCGCAGCATTTTGGATGGGCAACGCCATGGTCGCAACCGGCAAGACCGCTCAAGAAATCGCTCTAGCGATCTCTGCAGGCGAAATCGACCTCACCAAAGTACCAGTTCAGGACGAATCTAAGATCAAGGCAGTGATCGAAGCAGAAGCTGAAAAAATGGTGGAACTCATAAAAGGGAACCGCGCACAGCGTGACGAGTACCTGAGCACAATCGGCGAAGGCCCAAAACCTTACCTTTATGTCATCGTTGCAACAGGTAACATCTACGAAGACGTCCTTCAGGCGCAAGCCGCTGCACGTCAAGGCGCAGACATCATCGCCGTCATCCGTACCACTGCACAAAGTCTCCTCGACTACGTACCATACGGTGCAACAACAGAAGGTTTCGGCGGTACTTACGCCACTCAGGAAAACTTCAGAATCATGCGTACAGCGCTTGACGAAGTGGGCACTGAAGTCGGCAGATACATCCGTCTTTGCAACTACTGTTCAGGACTTTGTATGCCGGAAATCGCTGCAATGGGAGCAATCGAAAGACTCGACGTCATGCTGAACGACGCGCTTTACGGCATCCTCTTCAGAGACATCAATATGCAAAGAACTCTAGTTGACCAATACTTCTCAAGAGTGATCAACGGTTTCGCAGGCATCATCATCAACACCGGTGAAGACAACTACCTCACCACATCAGACGCTATTGAGGAAGCACACACCGTGCTCGCATCACAACTCATCAATGAGCAATTCGCACTCCTCGCCGGACTTCCTGAAGAACAAATGGGACTCGGACACGCGTTCGAAATGAACCCTGAAACAGAAGACGGTTTCTTACTTGAATTATCACAAGCGCAAATGGCCAGAGAAATCTTCCCAAAAGCACCGCTCAAATACATGCCACCTACAAAATTCAAAACAGGCGACATCTTCAAAGGCCATGTACAAGACACTCTTTTCAACGCAGTGGCAATCATGACTGGTCAAGGCTTACAGCTCCTGGGCATGCTCACTGAAGCGATCCATACGCCTTTACTTCAAGACCGTGCGCTCTCAATTGAAAACGCAAAATACGTCTTCAACAACTTACGTCACCTCGGTGATGAGATTGAATTCAAAAACGGCGGCATCATCCAGTCCCGTGCACAAGGCGTTCTCAAAGAAGCAGCTGACATGCTTGAAGAAATCGAAAACACTGGAATTATGGCGACAATCGAGCAAGGCAAATTTGCAGGCGTCACTCGTAAGATGGACGGCGGCAAGGGCCTCGACGGCGTAACCCAAAAGGGTGACAGATACTTCAATCCATTTATTCCTATGATGCTTGGAGGTGCCAAATGATCTCAACAAACACAGGACTCGACCTCACCAAAGTAAAACCATACGGCGACACCATGAACGACGGCATGATGCAATTCTCATTCACACTGCCGATTCCATGCTGCGACGAAAGCAAAGAAGCCGCTAAGCAGCTTCTCATAAAAATGGGCATCGAAGAACCACAAGTGGTGGATGCCAAAGACCTCGGCGTCGGCTACACCATGTTCACCATGTACGGCAAATGCTCACACACCGTAGACTACACCACCATCGAAGTGCCAAAAGTGGACTCCGATGTCATGGACATCCACGGCGTGGAAGACTTCATCGAAGCCAACTTCAAACGCGACATCGTCATCGTCGGCGCTTGCTCCGGAACAGACGCTCACACGGTCGGCATCGACGCCATCATGAACATGAAAGGCTTCGACGGTCACTACGGCCTCGAGCGTTACAAAGGCATCAAGGCTTACAACCTCGGCGCACAGGTCCCTAACGAGGAACTCGTCGCCAAAGCCATCGAACTGAATGCCGATGCCATCATCATATCGCAAATCGTCACTCAAAAAGACGTGCACATCGCCAACATGACCGAGCTCATCGAGCTTCTCGAATCCGAAGGCATCCGCGACAAGATGATCGTTTGCGCCGGCGGACCAAGAATCTCCTACGAACTCGCCAAAGAACTCGGCTACGACGCCGGCTTCGGCTCTGGCTCGTTTGCTGAGCATGTTGCATCATTTATTGTGCAGGAGCTCGTGAATAGAGGGATGTAAATTCCAATTGGGGACAGGTGCAAATTGGTACCTAATTTTTTGCGAAGCAAAAAATCGCGTAGTTAAGTTTCCGAAGGAAACTTATTAGCGTCTTTGTATATCTGAAATTCATAGTATAAAGGTGCTCGCTCCTGCAGGGGGGCGCTCGTTAGAGCGCGGTGGTTTTGCGCCCAATGCGGGCGCAGTAGTATTTGGCTGACGCCAAGTAGTTGGGAAGAGCGGGAAGAGATTAAGGCCTAACGGCCTGTAAAAGCCAAAGCCAAAACCCAATGGGTGCTTAAATGCGCACCCAGTAGTTTTGCGCTCTACTGAGCGCAGTGGTTTTTGGCTGACGCCAAGTAGTATTTTGCTATCGCAAAGTAGTTAGGAAGCGCGTAAAAGATTAAGGTCTAATGCCCTGCAAGAATCAAAACCAAACCCATTACCATCCCCAAAAAATAGTCTTACAACAATATCAAAGGGTCGATGCAAATGCATCGACCCTTTAAACAGTTTACTACTATGTCTATATCCCTTATATTAACTAACTCTACGAACTTAATCCTTTCCCAACCACTTGGCGATAGCCAAAAACTACTGCGGCCGGCACGGACGCAAAACTACTTGCGATCGCTAGAGAGCAATATTAAATCCCCATCCCTAAACCCACTCAAAATCCGCTTCATCACCTTTTGCATGAGCTCATTGTTCA
>JAIOSU010000089.1 GCA_021107455.1 Clostridiales bacterium
GATATACTTCATCAACACCTATTCCGCTGACAAAAGGTTGATATCCCATGGATAAGTCCACAAATCGGTCAAATACGACTACTTCTATGCGCGCTTCTATTGCCGGACTCACTTTTTCAATCAGGTGCTAGCGTCTTGCAGCCGCAAATAATAATGCTTCTGGCCTGTGATCCATATCATCGTGCGTATTATCCAAAATCATTTCTCTTATATTTTCAGAAATTGGAACGCCTCCTGGTTCTTTAGTAATCAAGTGCGATATACTCCTTGATTCCAAATGAGATTTGATTTTTTCCATATCTGATGTTTTGCCGGCACCTTCTCCGCCCTCAAGTGATATTACAATGGTTTTGGACATTCTCTTGTGACCTCCTAAATTGACCTTATTCTTATTTTAAACTATTTGTGCTGATAATGAAACAAAAGAAAACCGTCCCAATAAGGACGGCTTCCAAAATTTAAATTATAATGGGAATTTTTCTCTTGATACATAGTGTGTATGCAAGAGTTCATGAGCTTTATGGCTGTTCGGTTTGCCAAGATACTCATCGTAGAGTTTTTTGATTTCTGGATTTTTATGTGATTTTCTTACTGATAGAGACGCATCTTCAGAATAAAGTGCTTTTGCTCTTTCTGCACGAATATCGATGACATTTCTTACATTTGCAGGCTGAATAGGTTGACCACCACCGTTGACACAGCCTCCTGGACAAGCCATTACTTCAATAAAGTGGTAATCTGCTTCACCAGATTTGATTTTATCAAGTAATATGCCTGCATTAGTTGTATTGTGAGCAACTGCTATTTTAACATCCAATCCACCAATGTTCACAGTGGCTTCTTTGATGCCTTCAAGTCCTCTGACAGCGACATAGTCAACATTCTCAAGATCTTCACCTGAAAGAACATCAGCTACTGTTCTAAGAGCAGCTTCCATAACACCACCTGTCGCTCCGAAGATAACGCCAGCTCCAGTATAATCGCCCATGAATGCATCAAAAGTACCTTCTTCAAGCTTATCGAACTCCAGTCTGGCTTCTTTGATCATGAGTGCAAGTTCTCTGGTTGTGATAGAGATATCCACATCACGTGTTCCATTGACTTCAAGTTCAGGTCTGACGATTTCAGATTTTTTAGAAGTACAAGGCATTACAGAGACAACAACTATATCTTTAGGATCAATGCCATGCTTCTCAGCATAGTAACTCTTTGCAAGAGCACCAAACATGTTCTGTGGTGATTTACATGAAGATAAATGTGGTAATAATTCTGGATATTGGAATTCAATGTATCTTACCCAACCTGGTGAACAAGATGTGATCATTGGTAATACACCACCATTTTGAATACGGCCAAGTAATTCAGTGCCCTCTTCCATGATGGTTACATCTGCTGCCCAGTTGGTGTCAAACACTTTGTCAAATCCTAATTTTCTTAGTGCTGTTGCAAGTTTGCCAGTTACGTTAGTACCAATCGGATAACCGAACTCTTCACCAAGAGCCGCTCTAACAGCCGGAGCCGATTGAACGATGACATGCTTTGTTTTATCTTCAAGAACATCCCAAACGAATTGAGTACTTGGTTTTTCAGATAAAGCTCCAACAGGACAAACTACCATACATTGTCCGCAGTAGATACATGGCACATCTTTCATGCTCATATCGAAGGCGGGGCCAACAGTAGTTTCAAATCCACGGTTTGTGAAATCAAGGATACCGATTCCTTGAACATTTTTACACGCGCTCACGCAACGACCACAAAGTATACATTTGCTTGAATCTCTGATGATTGATGGTGAAAGGTCATCAAAGCTGCCTTCTCTCTTGGCACCAGAATATCTGATGTCACGGATTCCAAGTTCTTCAGAAACACTTTGAAGTTCGCAGTTCTTACTTCTCACACAAGTTGTACATTCTCTATTATGGTTCGCAAGTAAAAGTTCAACTGTACTTTTTCTTGCTTTTCTTACTCTATTATTGTTTGTATTGATGACCATGCCTTCTCTCACTGGAAGCACGCATGAAGCTTGAAGTGCTCTTGCACCCTCAACCTCGACCACACAAACTCGGCAAGCGCCAACTTCATTGATATCTTTAAGGAAACAAAGTGTTGGAATATCGATGCCTACAGTTCTGGCAGCTTCTAAAACTGTCAACTCTTTTGGTACTTCATACTGGGTACCGTTTATGGATAAAGATACGTTACTCACGATTCGTACACCTCTTTCTTATAATCTTGTTAAGTTACTGAACTACTGTTTAACAATAACTTTCTTCGGACATTTAGGGATACAAGCGCCACATTTGATACAGATTGCCTGATCGATCACGTGTTGTTGCTTGACTTCACCGCTGATTGCATCAACTGGACAAACTCTCTTACAAGCTGTACAACCGATACATCCCTCGTCCAAAATGACGATTGACAATAAGTCTTGGCACATGCCCGCAGGACATTTTTTGTCTACAACGTGAGCAAGATACTCATCCTTGAAATATTTAAGTGTCGACAATACTGGATTTGGAGCAGTTTGACCCAATCCGCAAAGTGACGAATCTTTGATAGTGTATGCCAATTCTTCCAATTGATCAAGGTCTGCCATGGTGCCAGTGCCGGAAGTGATTCTTTCAAGAATCTCTAGCATTCTTTTGGTACCTTCTCTACATGGAACACATTTACCACATGATTCATCCACTGTGAAATCAAGGAAGAATCTTGCAAAGTCCACCATACAGTTTGTGTCATCAACGACGATCATACCACCGGATCCCATCATGGAACCAAGTGCTGTGAGTGTATCAAAATCAATTGGGGTATCGAGATGATCCGCTGTTAAACAACCACCTGATGGACCACCAGTTTGAACGGCTTTAAAAGCTCTATCATTTGGAATACCGCCACCGATATCATAGATAACTTCTCTGAGTGTAGTACCCATCGGAATTTCTACAAGACCTGTGTTGTTGATCTTTCCACCAAGTGCAAAAACTTTTGTGCCAGGAGATTTTTCAGTACCAAATGATGTGAACCAATCTGCACCTTTTAAAATAATTTGTGGTACTGATGCATATGTTTCAACGTTATTGATTACAGTCGGCTTTCCGAAAATACCTTTCTCTGCTGGAAATGGTGGCTTAGGTCTAGGCATTCCACGTTCGCCTTCAATTGATGCGATCAATGCAGTTTCTTCACCACATACGAATGCTCCAGCGCCTAATCGGATTTCCATGTCGAAATTGAAGTCAGTATCGAATATTCTCTCTCCTAATAGTCCCATTTCTTTAGCTTGTGCAATCGCTATACCGAGTCTTTTAACCGCTATAGGATACTCTGCACGGATATATACATATCCTTTTTCAGCTCCGATGGCATATGCTGCAATCGCCATGGCTTCTATTATTGAGTGTGGGTCTCCTTCAAGGACTGAACGGTCCATAAATGCTCCCGGGTCTCCCTCGTCAGCATTACATGCCACATATTTGATGTCGCCTTTTGATTTTCTTGTAAATTCCCATTTGAGTCCAGTAGGGAAACCACCGCCGCCTCTGCCTCTTAGTCCAGACCGTTTGATTTCATTAATGACATCTTCCGGTTTCATTTGAGTAAGTGCTTTACCAAGTGCCTGATAACCGTCAAATGCGATATACTCGTCGATGACTTCAGGATTGATCACACCACAGTTTTGAAGAACAACTCGCTTTTGCTTCTTATAGAAAGTGACATTGTTGATTGAAGTCTCAATCTCAGTCACATTTGCTGCTTTATCGACGAATAACAAATCTTTTACAATTCTACCTTTTAAAAGATGCTCATCTACAATTCTCTCAACATCTTTTTGCTCCACTCTTGAGTAAAAAGAGCCTTCTGGATATACGATACAAATTGGACCTGCTTCACAAAGTCCGAAACAACCCGTTCTTACTACCTTGACTTCTTTGTCCAGGCTTCTTTCCTTCAATGCTTGATTGAACATTTCTTCTATGGTCAATGATCCTGAAGAAACACAGCCTGTACCGCCACAAACAAGCACATGCGCTCTATAAAAATCCATTTGATTACCTCCTAATAAGTTTCAACGACTATTCGACTGCACCGATTGTATATTCTTTGACTATGTTTCCGTTGACTATATGTTCAGCAATGATTCTTCTTGCCTTCTCCTCAGTCAATTCAACATACGTCACTTTTTCTTCGCCTTCTTTGTATACTTCAATTAAAGGTTCCAATCTGCATACGCCGATGCATCCGGTTTGAGTTATTGTCACATCACCAAGACCTCTTTTTTGGGCTTCATCCATTAGAGCAGTCAAGACTGGTCTTGCTCCGGCAGCTATGCCGCAAGTTGCCATGCCGACTACGATTCTTGTGCCGACACGTTCTTTTCTGATATCAACTTTTTTAAGCGCTTCATCTCTTAATTTTGAAAGTTCAGCTAATGATTTCATTTAATGCCTCCTAATATCTAACCGTTATACTTTTGGATAATTCCAGGAATATCCGCAACAACAAGTCTACCATACACATCTTCGTTTACTGTCAGTACAGGCGCGAGTCCGCATGCTCCGATACAACGAGTCGCTTCAAGTGAGTATTTACCATCCAATGAAGTTTTGCCAACACCTACGCCTGTCAATTCAACGACTTTGTCTATAAGTTGTTGAGCACCTCTTACATAACATGCTGTTCCAAGACAAATACTGATCAAAAATTCACCTTTAGGTTCAAGGGTAAATTGTGAGTAAAATGTGACTACTCCATAAATCTCAGCCAATGGTACGTTCATTTTTTCAGATATTGTTTTTTGTACTTCGAGTGGAATCGCTCCGAAAATATGCTGTGCTTCATGAAGAATAGGCATCAATGGACCTTGCATGTCTTTGTGTGATTCAATGACTTCATGAAGTTTCGCAAATTTCTCTTCAGTTAGATAATTCTTGGTCATTAATTGTTCCTCCTTTATACTTCCTTAAGTTAATGATAAAGCTTGCCGGGCTTTGTCGAATTCCTAGTTGTTTACTAGGTCATAACTTATTTGTTAATAAATTAACTCATCGATTACGATTATAACATAGACGTTTTAGTTTGTATAGTCTTTAACAATCTTTTCTATTGTATAAATTTTTGTAATAATCAGAGCAAAAAAAAAGACAGTTTTCACCGTCTTTGTTTAAAGAATTCTTGAATTTTTTCAGCCACTTTTCTGTTGAGTCCCGGGACTTCCAGCAACTCTTCAACACTGGCATTTTGTATGGCATCGATTGACTTGAAATGTTTCATGAGTGCAATTCGCCTTTTCTCGCCGATGCCTTCGATTTCATCCAAAATTGAATGAACCATCTCTTTGGATCTTAATGATTTGTGGTACTCAATTGCGAATCTATGCACTTCATCCTGGATTTCGCTGACCAACCTGAAGGCACTGCTTTTTTCTTTAAGGTTTCTCAGAGTCCCGTTGAAATAAAGATCATCGGTCTTATGATAATCGTCTTTCACCATACCAGCTACTGGAATATGGACATCAAGTGCATTAAGTATATCAATGACAGCATTCACATGTCCTTTACCACCATCAATCAAAATCAAATCAGGAAAGATCGAGAATGATTTACCAGTTTCATCAGCGATTTTCTGTTCTTCAAGACCCCTTTTGAAGCGTCTGTACAAAACTTCTTGCATGGAACCATAATCATTGGGGCCTTCTATGGTCTTAACCCTGTATCTTCTATAATCGCTGCGTTTTTTCACTCCATTATCATAAACAACCATGCTTCCCACAGAATATACACCTGAAGTATTGGAAATGTCATAGGCTTCAAGCCGCTTTAAAGGAATATTATCGGGAAGCTCCAACATATTTCGCAATTCACTCTCCGCTTTGCTTCTAAATGAGAGTTCTTTTTCAATTCGGGTTTGGAATTTCATGATATATTCTTTTGCGTTTTTTTCGACCAAATCAATGGTTTTCTTTTTCTCCCCTTTGACAGGCACGGTGATGCCTACTTTATGTCCACTTAGTTTGCTGAGCCAAGTGCTGTAGAGTTCCATCCCATCAATTTCATCCGATAAATAGATTTCCTTTGGAATATCGCTTGAGCCCGAATAATACTGAGCAATAAATGAGCTCAACAAATCAGAAGCAGGCACGTAATCGGCATTGGCAACGTTAAAAGATTCGCGTCCCTCTATCTTGCCGTTTCTGACCTGAAACAACATCACGCATGTTTTCTCCTCAAAGCTGTAATGTGAGATGTAATCCTGATTTTTGTCGTTGGTCTGAAGTGCCTTTTGTTTTTCACTCAATGCTCTCAGCGCCATGATTTGATCCCGGTATTTCGCTGCATCCTCATATTTCAAATCGACAGCCGCACTTGCCATTTTTTCCTGTAATTCCTTGAGCAACCAATCTTTATCACCATTAAGAAAACGAATGATCGCTTGAATGTATTCTCCATAAGCTTCTTTGGTGATCATATGATTGCAAACCCCTGCACATCTTCCGATAAAATAGTTCAAGCAAGGACGATCGATTTTTTCTGTGATTTTTCTATTGCATTCTCGGATCGGAAAAATGGTCTGAATCACTTCAAGGGTAATGCGCACCTGCTCTGTGCTCGTATATGGACCAAAATATTTGTATGCTCCCTTTTGATAATTCCTAGTCATGAATACCCTCGGAAAATCCTCTCCAAGCGTGATGACTATATAAGGATAATTCTTATCATCTTTGAGAAGGATATTGAACCTCGGCAAATGTTTCTTGATCAAATTGGCTTCCAATATCAGTGCTTCCATTTCACTATCGGTGATAATGTATTCAAACGAAGCAATATTCACAACCATAGTCTGCGTTTTGGGCTGATGCTTACTGAATCCCCTGAAATATGAACTTAATCTGTTCTTCAGAAGTTTTGACTTGCCTACGTATATGATCTCACCAGAAGCATCCTTCATTATATAGACACCTGGAAGTTGAGGCACGGTTTTCAATTGTTCTTTTATATGTTCCTTGACCTCAAAAGTGTCATTGGGCATAAGTTTACCTCTTTAATCTTTAAGCATTTTTTTCAAATAAGCACCCGTGTATGATTTCTTGACTTTGGATATTTCCTCAGGTGTTCCTGTCGCGATAACTGTACCGCCCTTGTCTCCACCATCAGGACCTAGATCGATAATATGATCCGCGGATTTTATGACATCCAAATTATGCTCGATCACTACCATCGTATTCCCTGCATCCACCAGTTTTTGAAGCACCTCAATCAAGTTGTGGACATCAGCAGTGTGAAGCCCTGTGGTTGGTTCGTCAAGGATATATAATGTCTTACCCGTACTCAACTTGCTGAGCTCTGTCGCGAGTTTGATCCTTTGGGCTTCACCACCAGAAAGTTGCGTGGATGGTTGACCAAGCCTTATATAATCCAGACCGACATCATGTAGAGTCTTCAGTTTACGTTTGATTCGAGGTATGTTGGTGAAAAACTCAAGTGCTTCTTCAACAGTCATATCCAACACTTCTGAAATGGACTTGTTTTTATATTTGACTTCCAAGGTTTCCCTGTTATATCTTTTTCCTTTACACACATCACATTGAACATAAACATCTGGTAAAAAGTGCATTTCAATTTTAATGATCCCATCACCTTTACAGTGTTCACATCGTCCGCCGCTGACGTTGAAACTGAATCTTCCCTTTTGATACCCTCTGATTTTTGCCTCGGGTGTCTGAGCGAACAAATCTCTGATATGATCAAAGACTCCAGTGTAAGTGGCTGGATTGGATCTAGGAGTTCTTCCAATTGGAGATTGGTCGATTTCAATAACTTTGTCGATGTGTTCAAGTCCTAAAATATCTTCATGCTTACCGGATTTCATCCTGCTATGGTTTATTTTGATGGCACACGATTTGTATAATATCTCATTGATCAATGTACTTTTACCTGACCCGGAGACTCCAGTAATTGCACAAAGGACACCAAGGGGTATGTCAACATTGATGTTTTTAAGATTATTTTCGGTTGCTCCAATTATCGAAATTGTGTTGCCATTTGAAATTCTACGTGACTGAGGCACTTCCACTTTTTTTCGTCCTGACAGGTACTGACCTGTAATCGACGCTTCTGAAGCCAAGATATCATCGATTGTTCCTTCGGCTATGATATAGCCTCCATGTTCCCCAGCACCAGGTCCAAGGTCCAATATATAATCGGCTTCCATTATGGTCTCCTCATCGTGTTCCACAACTAAAAGCGTATTGCCCAAATCTGTCAGATTACGTAAAGTCTTCAGTAATTTCTGATTGTCCTTTTGATGCAGACCTATACTTGGCTCATCCAATATATAAAGTACGCCCACCAAGCCGGATCCGATTTGCGTCGCGAGTCGGATTCTCTGTGACTCTCCTCCGGAAAGGGTTCCTGCCGCTCTTGATAGAGTCAAGTATTCAAGTCCAACGTTTTTAAGAAAATTTAGTCTTGCGTTGATTTCCTTCAATATTTGCTCAGCAATATGAGTTTGAGTGACATTCATTTCCAGCTGACCAAAGAAATCAATCGCATCTTTAACTGACAATCCAGTCACTTCCCAGATATTTTTCCCACCCACGGTCACAGCCAGGACCTCATCTTTGAGTCTTTTTCCATGACAAGTGCTACATTCGATCATGCTCATGAACTCATCAATCTTTGCTCTCATGTATTCAGAATTGGTTGCGGCATATCTTCTTTCGTAGTTGACAACCAATCCTTCAAAGGCTCGATTGAATTCCGCATATCCCACGTACTTGCTGTCATAATTGAATGTGATCTTACGATCACCTGTGCCATAGAAGATTTCATGTTTCAAGTTTTCGGGCAACTCTCTGAAAGGCACATCCTGAGTTACTCCCGCCTCATCAAGTAATGCGTTGATCATGTTGACATAAAAGGTTCCTTCAGCGCTATTGGCAATCGGTAAAAGTGCTCCTTCCGCGATGGAAAGTTTGACATCAGGCACGAGAAGCTCTGGATCCACTTTTTTAGTAAAACCAAGACCATTACAATCGGGGCATGCTCCGTAAGGTGCATTGAATGAAAACATTCTGGGTTCCATTTCCGAGATGCCCTGACCGTGAATTGGACACGAAAATTGAGTATTGAATACGAGATCTTCCCCGTCGATTATATTGATGATAATCAGTCCTTCCGCTAATCGGAGAACTGTTTCAAGTGAATCGGTTAGCCTTTGTTGTATGCTATCTTTGATTACAAGTCTGTCTATGACCGCTTCGATTGTATGTTTTTTGTTTTTATCTAGTACAAGCTCTTCAGATAGATCAATCGTCTCCCCGTTGACTCTCGCTCTGACAAAACCCTCTTTTTTAAGATTATCCAGGATTTTCTGATGTTGCCCTTTTTTCCCTGTGACAATAGGAGCAAGCACTTGAATTCGTGTTCCTTCATCAAGTTTCATGATTTGATCCACTATCTGGTCAATGGTTTGGGGTGCAATTTCGATTCCACATACCGGACAATGGGGTGTTCCCGCTCTTGCATAAAGCAGTCTCAGGTAGTCGTATATTTCTGTCACGGTTCCAACAGTGGAACGCGGATTTTTGCTGGTTGTCTTTTGATCAATGGAAATGGCTGGTGATAAGCCTTCTATATATTCAA
>JAIOSU010000229.1 GCA_021107455.1 Clostridiales bacterium
ACTTATTAGCGATCTCAGTAAAATTTACGAGACAAGCATGCTGCGCATGCTCGTATATTTCGCGTAGTTACAATATTTCCGCTTCGCGGAAATATTGGGCGACGTTGTGTTACAATGTTTTGTGAAACGAAACATTGGGCGTAGGTATGGTTCTCGCGTAGCGAAACTATACTAGCCTGAAATAAGGAGGCTATGTACATTTATTCAATATCATAAAGCATGATGTCTATTATTTTCCTCTGCAGCATCTCGAACTGTCAACTGAGGCTCTTATTTATTATCTCAACAGCGCTCCCACCTTTATAATCTTTCCCAAGTCTAAGCACCTCTAAATCCCCACCATCCAAACTCAGCCGAATGAATTGATCCGCCTCATATGGATTGAAAAGATATATCCAGTTTCCCGCGATGTATATCTCCATATCATAATAACTCATGTCTTTATCAAGCAAAGTGACTCTTTCTGATCCGTCACGTCGAGCTTTTATGAGTGTTGGTTTAAGCACCTCACCTTCAACCGCACTAATGTAGTAGACCCAATCTCCATGTAAATTGAACGTGCTCACAAAATCATCAATCTTTATGGTACCGGCCCCTTCATAAAGTGGTTGGATATAAAGCCCGTCACCTGTATAGATGACGTGTTGATCATCAATACAGTACTGAGTCACAGAGGCATTGATGACACTATTGCTTTCATTGTTCCTTATTGAAGTGGCATGTAGTTTGAAGTCAGCTTTACGAACAGAATAAATAATATCCCTGATAACTGTCAGATTGGAAGCACCACCATCAAAAAGTTTCTTTTGCGATGAACCATCCAAACTGGATTCTTAGATACCATCTTCAATGCTTTTGTCCACAAAATATATTTTATTTTTATGGATTGTGAATTCCAAATCACTACCTGATATCAAAAGTTCAATATCCCCTCCATCTTTTGGCATTCTATAAATATTTTCAGAGGAAAAATATAGCCAATTATTATGTATGGTCATATAAGAAGCGTAGTGATCAGCAATCTCAACCAGTTGATTTCCCTTTGTGTCCGTTCGGAATATCGAACCATGATATGTCGGAGTTTTTTGCTTATCGTATGTGGTTTCACTTAAAACAGAAAAGTAGACATCTCCCTGATCTTCAAGGACACGACCTGACTGTACGTGGTTTCTCTGCTTGGTGAAATTATGCTCAAAATCTTGATCGACGGTTTTCCCCCTCATTGAGCAAGCACTTAAAAATGTTGATAATGTAATGATCATACAAATCATTAAAAAAGTAATTCTGTTCATACTTGAATTGTCGCCCCCTTTACTACATATAACGACTTATGGAGGTTAACTGTTACACTTTTTCAAGTATATATTTTAAAAGTTAAGATTTGCTTAAGATTATGATAAAAATTAAACAAACCTATCTTTATTTCAACTGTTTCATGGTGCTTTCGTACGACTTAGAAAAAATATCCTTTCCTAGCAAATGATAAGTGACTGAAACTGAAAGAGAACATACGATAAGTGCTGGAATCATCCAATCGAAATGTCTAGAATATTCCAAAATCCACACAATACCTGCGATTGGCGCATTGAGATAACTGGAAATTAGAGCACCCATTCCAAGTACTCCGAATAATTGGTTTTCACCTGCTGGCTCAATGATTTTTCCGAATGCCATACCAAGTCCTGCTCCGATTGTGATTCCCGGATAAAAATTTCCTCCTACATAACCGCTACCAAGCGTGATTCCGGTTGCCAATAATTTTATAAGACCGATTGTAATCAAAACACCGATCCCAAATTCTCCACTTAGGATCCTCAAGGTAGTATTTTCGTGCAGTTCGAAATTGAGTGGGAAAAAATATCCTAAACCTGAAACAATCAAGCCCCCAATAACTAGTCTGACATAAATGCTCTTGAATTTTCCAAACAACTCTGTGAAATGATTGATTGAAAGTATGTACAGTATTCCCACAATTCCCATAATCAGTCCAAAAATTACGTAAACCATAAGGTCATTCAAAGCAATTCCTTGTTTATATGCAAAGTCGAAATCCGGCATCGGTCCCTGAATGTAATTACCGAGTAAATTAGCAACTACAGCTGACAACACTACTGGCGCGAAATAATTGGCGAACTGTTTTTTATAAAGCACTTCAAGCACAAAAACAGCAGCAAATAAGGGCATTTTAAAGACTGCAGCTATTGCTGCCGCAGCACCACAACCAATCAATAGTCTCACATGCGTCGATGATAACTTAAATAGATAACCTACGTTTGAACCGACTGCAGCCCCCAAATGAACTATAGGCCCAAATCGACCGGCAGAGAATCCAAATATCAATGTGACTACTGCGCTGACCACCCTTATAAATACTCTGAACGGAAGCATCAAATGCGTTTTGATTTGTTCTAATTCAACAAGAACCTGTACGATTCCAAGTCCTGTGTGGTCATCTTTCAAATAAAGACCATAAATACCTATGGTCATTGTTGCACCAAGCAAAGGCAATATAAAATAAAAATCGTCCGTGCCCAGCAACATGTTTTTAGACAGTTCCACGCCGCCCTCAATAACAAGATTAAAAATCACAGAGACTACTCCCACTACAACCCCGATGGTGAGTGCCAAACTTAAATTTTTGATCATCCCCCAAAATTTCCCCATAGAATACCACCCATGTTCTTATAATCATAAATATTGTCTTATTTGATTATACCCTTTTTTCAGTTCAAACAAAGCGTCATTCCAAAGTATGTTATAATGGAAACCTAACCGGAACAAGAAAGGAGCATTTATGTTTGAAGAACAGATTAAATCATTGTTTTTAAGATTGATGGCGACACAAAGTGATACAGGCTCGCTTCGTGAGACATATATTTCAGAACAAATATTGAATTGGATCAAGGAGCAACCTTACTTTGAAACCCATCCTGAATTATGCGGTACTGAATTACTGGCAGATGATCCTTATGGCAGAAATGTTGTATGGGCACTCGTCAAAGGTACCGGAAGTAAAACCGTCATCATGATCCATCATCACGACGCTATTGATATTGAAGAGTATGGAAAACTAAAAGCTTTGGCGCTCAGACCTGATGAGCTCGCAGTTGCCATGGCAGAAAGAAATTTGTCCCATTCCGTGAGGGCAGATTTGGAATCAGGTGAATGGACATTCGGAAGAGGTTCTGCTGACATGAAATCAGGGGCAGCAATCCAATTGTCTCTTTGTGCCCATTTTTCGGAACTTGATAATATTGAAGGCAATGTATTGTTGATCAGTGTCCCTGATGAAGAGTCTTTGTCAAAAGGAATGTTAAGAGCAGTCTCACAAATCACAAAACTCAGAGATGAGTATGGTCTGGATTATGTTCTTACAATCAATAGTGAACCCTATTTCAATCAAAACAAAACCAAGGCAATATTCCATGAAGGTTCAGTTGGAAAAATCATGCCCGTACTTTATGTAAAAGGTGTCAAGAGCCATATTGGCGATCCTTTCGCAGGTTTCAACCCATCACTCATTCTTGCTGATCTTCAACGCAAAACAGAACTCAATGTCGATTTTTGTGACCAACATGGCAACGAAGCAACACCACCCCCAGTTTGGGTCAATCTAAAAGATAGAAAAAAAGCTTATGACGCCTCTATTCCTGAAGCCGCAACTGGATACTTCAACTGGTTGACTTTTACACGATCTCCACAGCGCATCATGTCAAAGCTCGTTTCTGTTTCCAAACGCACCATGAGGGATACATTGATCCACTTTCAGGATGCTTATGAAAATTATTGTGCTCTGACCGGTGAGACTCCCGACGAAATCAGTTTTAATCCTAGAGTTTTCACATTTCAAGATATCTATGATATGGCCATGCATGCCAAAGATCACGGATTTGAACAAGAGTATGAGGTATACCAAGAATCTTTGCTTGATAAATTGAGAGAGAATTCAATTACATTACCAGAAGCTTCAACCCGATTGATTGAATTCATAACGGATTGGATCGATCTTGAAGGCCCAGCAATTGTCATTGCGCTTTCCGGTCCCTACTACCCACATGTCAACAACTCTTTCACCTCCAAAAAATTGCATTTTTCAGTTGAAGAACTGATCAATAAGATCTCAATGGAAAAATACAATATCGAATACGAATCGAAAGGTTTTTTCATGGGCATTTCGGATTTGTCTTATGCGACCTGGTCCGGAAACGACGCGGATATTGAATGTATAAAATCCAACAGTCCTGGATGGGATACCTTATATAGGATACCATTTGGCAAACTGAAAACACTGGATATGCCCATCATCAACCTTGGTCCATGGGGAAAAGATCTTCATAAAGTTACCGAGCGTGTATTCACAAAAGATGTTTATGAAGTGATCCCTAATATAATGCTTGAAATCATTAAAGCTTGTTTTTAAAGCAAGAGCGTGCATAACATTCATGTCTCGTAAATTCTACTGAGACGCTAATAAGTTTCCTTCGGAAACTTAACTACGCGAAAAACAAGAGCAAAATTCGCTCTTGTTTTTTATTTTTTCAAACTAATTTTCATAAAACCGGATATGATTAATCCCTCTTTGGCTAAAATCTGTAGATTGCTTTTGATCTCATCCACACTTGCATCAATCATATGGGCGAGATCCTCATGAGTCAATTTGAGGTTGATGGTCACATAATTGCCCACATCACTTCCGTGATAAAGTGCGAGCTGTCCAAGCCAATACATAAGACGCGTCTTCAAATCCATCTTTGACATGGCCTCAAGCATTTCCTCCTGAATAACCTTTCCCTTGCTGACAAGATCAAGAATCTGAGTCACCAAATCGGGCTTTTCGACAAGAAACTTGTTGAATGCTTCTGCATCATAGCCTGAAATCATAGTCGCTTCAAGTGCCTCGATACCGACAGATTCAGTACCCAGAGAAAAATGTGTCGACCATCCGAAAAATGAGTTCTTACTTAAAATGCCTACTGTATAGTTGTTTCCTTGATCATCGATTTTAAAAAGCCTGAGCTTACCTTCTCTGATAAAAAACAACCCTTCAAGCGGCGTATTCGGCAACTGAACAACCGAACCTTTCG
This sequence comes from Clostridiales bacterium, assembly GCA_021107455.1. GTDB lineage: Bacteria > Bacillota > Clostridia > Peptostreptococcales > Acidaminobacteraceae > Fusibacter_D. The sequence continues at coordinate 5,085 of JAIOSU010000229.1, forward strand.
AAAATTGGACTTGCTTGAGCATCTCATGCATAGCCATGTTTTCATCATCAGTGAATTCTTCCAACATTTCAATTTGTGACAGGTACCATAATCGATCCATGACAATCCCCTTTGTGGATTTTCTTTAAGTATACCACGTTATCATTGTTTAGTGCGATACGATTCAAGGCGTTTCTTATCTTTTATTTCAAGATCTTTTAGTCCTGCACGATGCTCCAGGTGATGCGTGAACTCATGGATTACCGTCTCTCTTAATTTATCATACAGATCCTGTGGTTCGATATTTTTATGGACTCGTTTGAATGAGCCATAATATATTTTTATCTGGCTCCCAAGTACGGTTCGATGATATTCTCCCATTATGCAAAGCGGTTGATTCGGCTTGCTTTCAGCATGGAATTTGATTTGGTCTTGAAGCACAATTCCACCGCTGAGATCAGTGAAAAACTCACTTGGAATCTCATCGATTATTTCTTCAAGCATTTCTTGAAATTTTGTAAGTGAAGGGAATTCATTCATATTATGGTCCTTCCAGTCTTAAAGTCCTGATTTCAAATGTGCGTTTTACTCCCACGTTGCCCAAATATCGGGGCAGTATCCAACAGTCGCTTGTTTGCCATTTCTTACGATTGGCGTTTTGAAAAGTTTGGGGTTATCAAGCATGATCGCTTGAATCATTTCAGCTCCACGGATTTTATCGAGGTTCTTCTGAAAATACAAATCACAGCTTTTATCGAGTAGCGCATCCAGTCCGACTACTCTTTTGATATTCTCAAACTCGCCTTTGCTCATACCATATTTAGAAACATCAATAGCCTGAAATTTAATACGCCTTTCCTTGAAATATCGTTCAGCTTTCTGAGTTTCAAAGCATTTTTTTTTGCCAAATATCTGAATATTCATGACCGAACACCCCTATAGTATTAGTTTTTCAGTAATTGTATCATCATTGTAATGAATTTGCAATTCGCATAGATCCATCGTAAAATGATAATATTACAGCGTAAAAGGAGTTCTAATGAGTATCTTTGAAATAATCATGTTGTTATGTTTTGGAGCGGCATGGCCGATCTCCATCTATAAGTCATTAAAATCGCGTTCAGTTTCCGGAAAAAGTGTCATTTTCCTATATGTCATCATGATTGGGTATGTCGCAGGAATCGTCAACAAACTGGTTTATAATATGGACTGGGTCATACTTTTATATGGCATCAATCTCATTATGGTATTCACAGACACATTGCTTTATTATAGAAATTCAAGATTGGTTAAACAATAAATCAAAAAAAATATTTTTTGGTGTTGACAACAAATACACTCTTCTGTATAATTAACCACAAGTTCATAATTAATGCGTTTGAGAAAAAGAAAATATATTGGCGCGGGTTCAGCGATATGAGGTTGGTGTAAGCTCATACGAAGCAAAAGTATTGAGAACTTTTTCAAGCAGCTCACAAGAAGTATCCAGTAAGGTGAGCCGGATGTCCACCGTTAAAGGGAATAAGTATCGACAACATGTCCGTACTGATAATGAGAGAGCTTAATGCTAATTTGGGTGGTACCGCGGAGAAATTCGTCCCAAGAAATCAGAGGATTTCAGCCATATGAAACAAGCTATCAATCCACTGAAATGTGGATTTTTTTATGCATAAGATCATAATATAATCCTTAACCTATAAGGATTATTTTTTTACATCAAATTGCATATTTAACCAAAATAATATATAAAATCTCAAAAGCGAATTGAGAATAAGGAGGCAGTTATGAAAAAGAAAGTTGTACTTGCATATTCAGGAGGTCTTGATACCTCTGTAATTTTGAAATGGTTAAGTGTTGAATTTGATTACGAAGTTATCGCGGTTTGCGTGGATGTCGGTCAAAATGAGGATTATTCAAAAGTATGGCAAAAGGCACTTGCAACTGGAGCCAGTAAAGCATATGTTTTGGATGTTAAAAACGAATTCGTTGTGGATTATCTTTACAAAGGTATTAAAGCTGGTGCTGTTTATGAAGATGATTATTTGCTTGGTACTGCGTTTGCTCGTCCCTTGATCGCTAAAAAACTTGTAGAAATAGCAAAACTTGAAGGTGCTGAAGCTATCTCACACGGTGCGACAGGAAAAGGAAATGACCAAGTTCGATTTGAGGCAGGCATCAAAGCTCTGGCACCAGAACTAAAGATCATAGCACCATGGAGAACATGGGAACTAAAATCTCGTGAAGATTGCATCGCTTATGCCGAGCAACATGATATCCCACTTACAGTCACAAAAAAAGACATCTACTCACGTGATGAAAACCTATGGCATATCAGTCATGAAGGTGGCAATCTCGAGGATCCATGGCAATCTCACCCTGAATCGGTCTACAAATGGTGTGTGGCTCCAGACAAAGGACTTGATATTCCTACTACACTCATCGTAACATTTGATCAAGGCATTCCTACTAAAATCAACGGAGAAAGTCTTGAACCAGTACAATTAATCCAAACACTTAATAAAATAGGAAGTCAACATGGGATCGGCATCATTGATATCGTAGAAAATCGTCTTGTTGGTATGAAGTCTCGAGGCGTATATGAGACTCCAGGCGGTACGATTTTATACAGTGCCCACAAATCACTTGAAAAATTGGTTTTGGACCGACAGACCATGTCCTTCAAAAAGACAATCTCAAACAAATATGCTGAACTTGTCTATGATGGCTTATGGTTCTCTGATTTGAAAATTGCTCTTGATGCATTTGTTGACAGCACACAAACGTTGGTTACAGGAGATGTTAAACTCAAACTGTATAAGGGAAATTGCCAAGTCATCGCAACGCAATCAGCGAATTCTCTATACAGTGAAGAATTCGTTACCTTTGGAGAAGATGATGTCTACAATCAATACGATGCCGAAGGCTTCATCAATCTTTTCACATTGCCTCTAAAAATCAAATCAATGATGACAGGCAAGTCTTTAGCCACCGTTGATGCTGATGAATCGCTTTATGAAAGTGGCTATTCTGAAGATGATTTAACAAATTATTATAAAAAGGATGTAGCGATATGAAACTGTGGGGCGGGCGCTTCAAAGAGTCCACACATCATATGATGGATGAATTCAATGCTTCCATAACATTTGATCAAAAGTTGTACGAAGAGGATATTGAGGGCTCAATTGCTCATGCAAAGATGCTTGCGCAAATTGGAATCCTTGAAAAAACCGAACTGACTGAACTGATTACCGCGTTAAGGATGATTCAGGCTGATATCGAGACTGGTGAGGCTGTACTGACCATTGCAAATGAAGACATTCATATGAATATCGAATCATTGCTGGCAGAAAAGGTTGGAAGTTTGAGCAAGAAACTCCATACAGCAAGAAGCCGCAACGATCAAGTCGCTGTGGATCTCAGGTTATATGTGAAGAAAGCTCTCGTCAACCTGACTGGAAGACTGAATGATTTGATGACAGTTCTCCTCGATATCAGTGAGTCGAATATGGACACACTCATGCCAGGTTATACTCACCTGCAGCGTGCGCAACCTATCACTTTGGCATTTCATCTGATGGCTTATTACGAAATGTTTTCAAGAGATCTGGATCGATGCAACGACCTAAAAAGACGAGTTGATGTCATGCCGCTGGGATCGGGAGCTCTAGCAGGAGTCAATTATGCGACTGACCGCGAATACTTGAAAGAGCAACTCGGTTTTTCGAAATATTCCATGAATGCGATGGATGCTGTCAGTGACAGGGATTTTGTCATCGAGCTTCAGAGTGTCGGATCAATCATTATGATGCACCTCAGCAGATTCTCAGAAGAAATCATACTTTGGTCTAGTACAGAATTCAAATTCATTGAACTCAGCGATCAATTCTCCACGGGAAGCAGTATCATGCCACAAAAGAAAAATCCTGACGCAGCGGAATTGATTCGAGGGAAGACCGGCCGAGTGTACGGCAATTTAATGGGTATTTTGACAGTAATGAAAGGCTTGCCTTTGGCATACAACAAGGATATGCAAGAAGATAAAGAAGGTCTTTTTGATACCGTAGAAACTCTAGATATTTGTCTCACTGTGTTCACAGAAATGTTGTCCAGCTCAATTTTCCTAAAGGAAAATATGGCAATGGCTGTCAAGAAAGGGTATTTAAACGCCACAGATTTGGCGGATTATCTTGTTGGTAAGGGACTTCCATTCAGAGAGTGTCATGAGATTGCAGGAAAAATTACTATGGATTGTATTGATAAGAACATGCCGATTGAAGAACTTTCACTCAGCGAACTCAAAACTTATTCTGATTTGATCGATGAATCTGTTTACAAAGCTCTTGAGCCTTTCACTAGTATTGAAGGTAAAAAATCCGCAGGATCCACCAGCAAAAATTCCGTACTGGAGCATATAAATTTATGCAAAAAATAACTGCAGGACGCATATTTGATTTATGCGTCCTGATTTTTATTTTCCAAAAGCCTTCTTTATTTTGTCAAACAATGAAATCTTCTTTTGAACCGGCTCGACCTTAACTGGATCCACCTTCTTTACAGGTTGCGTTTTTTTGACGTCAACAGATGTGTTGGGTCTAGACTGTACAGCTGGTCTTTCATAAACCTGTTTATCATGAGTTTTCGGATACACAGGCTTTGATTGCTCAGGCCTACTTTGCGAAGGTTTTCCTTGAGCTGGTTTGGCTTGCACAGGTTTTGCTTGCTCAGTTTTTGAATGAGTAGGCCTTCCTTGGGCTGGCTTACCATGTGCAGGTTTCGGCTTTTTGGTCGCCACTTTTTCAGGTTGTACCTTGATTTTTTGGCGCGGTGCTTTTGCCACTTCCTCATCGGTTGGTAAAGTGCCTTCCTCTATCAGTACTCCAACATGTTCTTCTATTTCATACAGCGTAAAAAGATCATCTTTAGTGACGAGAGTAATCGCCTTGCCTCCATGACCAGCCCTACCTGTACGACCAATCCTGTGGACGTAACTATCCTTTTCCAGTGGTACATCATAATTTATGACAAGAGATAAGTCATCAATATGAAGCCCCCTGGCGGCGACATCTGTAGCACATAGAATTTGAAATGCATCCTTCTTGAACTGTTGGATGGATCGCATACGGTTACTTTGTGTATTTGCTCCATGAAGTGCCTTGGAACTATACCCTTTTCTAGTAAGAAACTCATTGACGTTGTCCACAGCATATCTCGTGTTGCAAAACACTATGCAGCTTTCTGGTTGCATCACAGTAAGTAGTCGATTCAACTGCTTACGTTTTTCATTGGCTTCCACCTTGTAATAGATCTGCGTAATGGAATCCACTGTCAATGTATCGGATTCGATTTCCACGACAAACGGCTCTTTCATATATTGTTTGCTCAGCTTTTGAATCTCTTGCGGCATAGTTGCCGAGAACAATAGTGTCACACGCTCTTTTGGAACGGTTTTGATGATTTTAACCACTTGGTCGATAAATCCCATATCAAGCATGCGATCGGCTTCATCTAGCACCAAGAACTTAATGTTTTTCATATTCAGATTGCCTTGTCTGATATGATCAAAAACTCTGCCAGGCGTTCCCGTTACAATCTCTACACCTTTGTTAAGTTGTTCCACTTCCTTGACCATACTATGTTGTCCATAAACTACAGTCGTCCTCATTTCAGTAAACTTTGCCATTTTCTTGATGTCGGTGTCCACTTGGACTGCGAGCTCTCTTGTAGGAGTCAAAACGAGTCCCTGTGGTCCATCACTACTCTTTTGAATGATTTCAAGCATAGGTATACCAAAGGCTCCCGTTTTTCCACTACCAGTCTTTGACATGACGATGAGGTCTTCTCCATTCATGACTCGAGGAATCGCCCTCTTTTGTACTTCGGTCGGCTCCGTAAAACCCATTTCATTCAACGACTTCAATATATTGTCGGATAATCCCAGATTGTTAAAACTATTTTCCATTTCTCCTACTTTCTATTCAATACTTTTTCAATAAATATTTCCACAAGTGCGGGATCCAGTTGAATGCCCTTGGCTTTTTCAAGTTCATCAATTTGAATTTCCCGATTGACTTGACCACTTTCCAATTGTTCTCTAACAATTGTATCATAAAAATTTGCAATCGCAATGATTCTCGACTCTATAGGAATATGTTCTCCCCTTTGTCTCATCGGATACCCAGTGCCATCCCAGTTTTCATGATGTGCCAATACAAATTCAGCAATTTTTGAGAACTCATTTATGGATTTTAGGAGTTGATATCCTACTTCTGAATGGCTTTCAATTTCCATACGCTCTGCTGGAGTCCATGGGGTCTCCTTATCATACAAATCAAGATGAATCGCTATCTTCCCAATGTCATGCATCAATCCTGCGGATTTTAAAGTTGTGATTTCTTCAACACCCATTCCAAGAGCAAAACCCATCTGTCCACATAGCTTACTGACATTTTCTGAGTGTTCCCTTTCGCGATCGCTTTTTCCGTATAATGAAGCCAGAACAACATCCATCATCTGATAGCGCATACTCAAACTTTCTGAGAGTTTGTTGCGGTACATGAGATCTTCAGCTATCTTGAATACATCATGGAGTTTCAAGCTTTCATCCGTTTTTGTGGCAACACCGTATGATATGGAAAGGATCACTGGCTCCGTTTGAGAGGCTTCAGCTTCTTTGATGATTTCCTTCATAATATTCTCTGCCTCAACTGTTTCCGTATTCGGTAACAATAGAACAAACTCATCACCACCGATTCTAGAAAGTGTGCCGTCTATTGTACAACCACTCTTGATGATGTCAGCAGCCGTTTTGAGCAATTGATCTCCGGCATTGTGTCCAAAAGCGTCATTAATCAATTTGAGTCCATTCACATCAAGCATCACAAGTGTCACAGGCAAGTGTTCAGAACTTTCAAGTCGGACCATTTCCTCTTCAAAAAATCTTCTGTTCAAAAGACCGGTCAATTGATCATGATAACTCAAATACTCAATTGCTTGTGCCTTATCTCTTTTGTCTGTCACATCTCTAAAAACGTAAACCTGACCTTGAGATTGCCCCTCTTTACCATAGATTTTTGCAACTGAATACTCAATAGGAATACTCTTACCTTTTCTGGTTTGAAGGTTTTCGAACCCATTTGAGTCATGAGACTTTTCAAGTATGAAAATATCACTTATAGGTCTACCCAAAGCCTCACTTTGTTGCCAGTCAATCAGATTTTCAGCCTGTTTGTTCATCAATTCGATTTTATCTTCACTATCTGTGGCGATAAATCCGTCACCGATTGACATAAGTGTGGTTCTCAGTTTACTTTCGATCTCACTATAGGCGTTATTGACTTTAATGATCATGGTGTTGAACACTTCTGTCAATTTACCGATTTCATCCTGATTGTCAACGCTAACCTTTACATCATAATTTCCATCTGCGACCATTTGAGCAGCCTTTGATAATTTTGTGATTGGGGAAGTGACCTTGCCGATACTGTTGTAAATTAAAAATACTGCGACCAAAACAAGGATAAATCCTGATATTAAAACAATCATCAATATACTTCTAAGTACAGTCTTGATTGCCGTTGAGGTAAAATTGATTTCAATAATCCGACTATGGTCACTAAGCGGGTTGATACCATTGTCTGAAATATATACTACTCTTTTGGTCTCATCTCCATCCACCAGTTCGAACATTGACTCTTCCATGGCTCTTTTGACAAACTCAAGACTTTGATCTGTAGGTTCATGATTTTCACCGCTATTGACGACTTGGTAACCATAAATATCATATACATTTATAGACATGACATTGGGATTGGAATCCGCCAGTTGGTTCATCGATTCAACAGGGTCAAGTCTTTTGACTAGAGTGCCAAAGGAGGCGTCGTTATAAGCGATTTCCAAAATCACTTTGTTTTCATCCGCTGAAATATATGAAAACTTGGTCAACAAACCTGTTGCGACATTGGTCCTGATTTTTTCATGTACGATTTCATTTCCGAGTCTGATCGCATTGATTTTTTCACCCAATTCAGCATCGAATGACGAAAAATTGAACCCCAATGCCTCCTGCATTGTTGAATCGATGATTGTGTTTGTATCATCTATCACTATAAGTTCATATGTATTGCCCATTTGTTCTTTGATGATTTCCAGATCCACAGAACCTGTCGTACTCTCGTAGAGCTTTTTGTACTCAAGAAGTCCCTCAGTCATTTCCATCTCGAGTTGGGAATCAAGCATTGAAAAACCCGCATCAATAAGACTCATAGCATGTTCTGCATTGGCCTGTACATAATTACGCTGGGATTCATACTCTTTGATTAAAATACTTTTTGTAAGCTGATTGGCCAGAACCATCAACAGGAATATAATTAAAATGACCAGGGGCAACAGGACCCAAAGCATCTTTTGCTTTACCGTAAAAAATCTGAATCTCATCAAGACCCCCTATAGTTTGCTAGGTATAGTAACAAAGTGGACTTCATTGTCGCGGCTTTTTAAAAACTTGACTAAATCATCACTGGAAAGGACAACCGTCACAGTATTGACATTTGGATGAAAAGACAATTTCTTCGCACTCAGCAGGCATTCATCCACAACGACTTTGACTGAGCAATCCTCGTTATTGATGATTCCAAAAGGAGAAACAGACCCATGAGTCAATCCTAAATAAGTCATCAACCGCCTTTCAGATGCAAATCCTAATCTACCCCACCCGTTTTGAACTCCGAGCCTATCCAGATCAACATTTTTTTCATATTCCACAATAACCAAAAAGTGGTTTTTCCCCTTATTGTCTTTCAAGAAAAGATTTTTGCATCCTACAGCCTCAAAATCCAGTTTGCTTTTTTTTACATCAGCCACTGTAAAGACCGCATCATGATGAATGATATCATATTCAATGTCGAGAGTGTTCAAGACATCATATACTTTTTCAACTTGATCCATGTTAGACTCCATAAAATAATTTGATATTTTAATTATACCATGGAGTTGACATTCCTCCAATCATGTGTTAATATTCTGAAAAAGACAAGAGGTGCGATATGTTTAATAAATTTAAAATTGCTTTTTCCGCACAACTTCATCATCACCATTAGAGGGTTTGTAACCATTAGTGTCTAATATAAACTTAGACCACCATGGCATGCAAGCTCTGTTTCTCTTTGAAATGAGCTTGCATCTAATGGTGGTTTTTTATTTTTAAGAATCATGTAGGTGTTCGCTCACTACATGATTTTTTATTTTTTGGAGGCAATATGCTGAATCTGAATGCGAACGAATTTACCCTAACCAACCATATTTTTCAAACTTTAGAAACAATTGCCAAATCATATGGCTATGAAGCAGTCTTCACTGAGACTTTCGGAAAATACAACTACAAAATGGACACAGGTGCAGTGAAAATAATGGCTCCCTCAGGAGATCTGCTCTCACTCAAAAGTGACCCGACTCCACATGCCACAAAGCAGATTGCTCCTCTATGTGATGGTTACCTGAAAACCTATTACAAATCGAGCATCGTTACACTCGATCACAAAGCCCCGATTGGATTAAAGGAGTCACTTCAAGGTGGCTTCGAGTATTATGGTAATTCTGGAACAGAAAGCGACGCTGAAATCATTCTTCTCAACTGTATGGTACTCAATAAGCTTGGAGTCCAAAATATTCATTTGGATATTGGGCACATCTTTTTCACTGCTGAACTGATCAAATCCCTAAACTTTTCTGATACCGATCTTCCGGATATAGAAAAAGCTCTTAGAAAAAGATCTGTAGAGTCAATAAAGAATTTATCTCTGCATCAAAGAAAATCACTTGAGAAGCTATTGACTCTTACAGGATCACCTATTGAAGTTATAAAAAAAGCCAAGACATTGGCAACAACACCTACATTGGTTGAATCACTGGACCAACTTGAAAGTATTATCAATAAAATCAAAGATTTGGATAGTGAGCAAATCACAAAGCATAAAATTGCACTGGATCTATGCTTGACCCACCCAAAATCATATTACACTGGTCCTCTCTTCAAGATTTACTCGGTCGATACCGGCAAAACTGTTGCACAAGGGGGCAGATACGATGATCTTTCAAAGCAATATGGATATGAATTTGAAGCCTGTGGTGGAGCAATAGATATAAAAAATATAATTGAGGTGATTAAAATGAAAAATACCATGACTACCTATCGAACTAATTTCGTACTCATCTACGATGAGGAACTATTCAATCCCGCACTGGATTTCACAAATTGGCTAAGGAAAAAAGGATTTTCAGTCAAATTCAATTTACGACCAAAGGATTACAGCATAGCACTTCAGAGTGATTATTTCAAATCGGTGAATCAAATTCTAGACTTTAATGATGGATTCATCAAAGTGATTGATCAATTAAAAAATGAGACTTATCGGATCAGTCCGGAAGCACTTAAAAGCCGCCTTGTTTCAAACCCCACCAGCATATCCATTCACTAGGAGGATTTCATGTTAACGATAGCACTTTCAAAAGGACGGGTGGCAAATGCATTTCTTGAAAAATTAAGAGTCCGGGGCATAGCAATTGAACCTGGTAGCGAGAAAAGTCTGCAATTTTATGACAGCTCAATGCAACTCAAATTCATATTGGTCAAAGCAGACGATGTCCCCACATACGTTCAATCAGCAGTCGCTGAACTTGGAGTTGTCGGCAGTGATGTGCTGAAGGAATATGAATTTGACGGTTATGAACTGCTCGACCTTAAAATAGGCAGTTGCAAACTGTGCCTCGCCGGACCAGCCACACACGCCTACTATGAAAAAACTTGGGTCACGGTAGCATCCAAGTATCCAAAGAGCACGGAATTATTTCTGAAGAACTCTGGCAAGCTTGGAACGGTCATAAAATTGAACGGTTCAGTAGAACTTGGACCAGTTGTGGGCATCAGCGATGTCATCGTCGATTTGGTGGAATCAGGACGAACACTCCGTGACAACAACTTGATTGTGATCGAAGAAATCGAAGATGTATCCACACGTTTGATTTCAAATCCAGTTGCATACAAAACAAAATTTGAAGCCATCAACCTATTGATTGAAAGACTCAGAAATATAGAAAAGGAGATCCTCCATGTGTAGTGAAACCATTGAAGCCGAAGTGAAAACTATTATTGGTAAAGTCAGACAGGAAGGCGACTCTGCCCTTCTTGAATATACTAGACTTTTTGATCAATCGGAAATTATAACTTTTAGAGTAGAAAAGGATTTGATTATTGAATCAGAATCGAAAGTATCATCCTCTTTCATCAAAACTGTGGATGAAGCTATTGACAATATAACAGCTTACCACATCAATCAATTGCCAGGAGCCTTTGAAATCAAGAGGGACCAAGGTATTATCATGGGACAGCGGATACTTCCACTAAACAGAGTGGCACTTTACATTCCGGGTGGTACTGCAATCTACCCCTCAACAGTACTAATGAACGCCATACCAGCTCAAATTGCAGGTGTAAAAGAAATCGTAGTCCTCTCCCCTCCAGGGTTAAATGGTGAACTTGATCCACACGTACTCTATGTATGTCATAGACTTGGTATAACTGAAATTTATCGCGTCGGTGGTGCACAAGCGATTGCCGCAGCAACTTATGGAACTGAATCCATCAAGAAAGTTGACAAAATTGTCGGACCTGGCAACCGTTATGTGACCATGGCCAAAAAAATTGTATTTGGAGATGTTGCAATTGATATGATTGCAGGACCAAGCGAAATTGCTGTGATAGCCG
>JAIOSU010000045.1 GCA_021107455.1 Clostridiales bacterium
ACGTTTGAACTACAGGTAAAACCAGGTGATTCAAATCAGAGTTTTTCATATCATCTACATTTAAAGAAAACTATTGAAGAAGCAATAGAGAGCAATCAAGTGCAAAGGTATCATTTTACTCTTTTAAGAAATTTATATGAAAAGACAGCTAGCTTTTTAGGGTATAAAAAGTGGTCTGAGTTGTTGCCTGATAATAAGGAGGCTTATTACAATCGCATTATTCAGTTTACAAGTCACTCAACCTTAGCAACTGAAAGTGTTGCGGAACCATCTCTACAAGAAAAACAAACTGTTAGACTTCTTCTTAAACATCTAACGGATAATTATAGTTATTGGAAGGAGGCATAAAGATGTGTGATTACAAACCTATCGCAGAATCCAACAATTTTATTGTACTTGACAAATATATCAAGTATTCAGAAGTGCATGAAGCCCCTGCAGGCTATCAAACGGAATCGGCACTTGAGCGAGAGTTTATCCAAGATTTAGAAGGTCAAGGCTATGATTATCTACCCGGTTTAACCACGCCTGAGAAAATGCTTGCCAATGTGCGTGTACAGCTGCAAGATCTTAACAAAGTGACGTTTTCAGACGCAGAATGGATGAGATTTTGTGAACAGTTTTTAGACAAACCAAGTGACAATCACATTGATAAAACACGTAAAATTCATACTGATTATATTTACGATTTCGTTTTTGACGATGGCCGTATTCAAAATATATATCTAGTGGATAAAAAGAATGTCGCGAATAACAAAGTGCAAGTAATTTCACAGTTTGAACAAAAGGGAACGCAGGCTAACCGATATGATGTTACGATTCTGGTTAATGGCTTACCTTTAGTACAAGTGGAAATAAAGAAGCGTGGAATCGCCATTCGAGAAGCATTTAATCAGGTACATAGATATAGTAAGGAGAGCTTTAATTCAGAGAGCTCATTATTTAAGTATGTACAAATCTTCGTGATTTCTAATGGAACGGATAGCCGTTATTTTGCCAATACCACTAAACGAGATAAGAACAGTTTTGACTTTACTATGAACTGGGCGAAATCAGATAATACCCTGATTAAAGATTTAAAGGATTTCACAGCTACATTTTTCCAGAAAAATACTTTGTTGAATGTATTACTACATTACTCAGTTTTTGATACAAGTGATACTTTACTTGTCATGCGTCCATATCAAATTGCAGCAACGGAAAGGATTTTGTGGAAGATAAGAAGTTCATACCAAGTAAAGAAATGGAGTACCATTGAAAGTGGTGGATATATTTGGCATACAACAGGTTCAGGCAAAACGCTGACAAGTTTTAAAGCAGCCCGTTTGGCTACTGAACTGGATTTTATCGACAAAGTATTTTTTGTGGTAGATAGAAAAGATCTAGACTATCAAACAATGAAAGAGTATCAGCGGTTTTCTCCTGACAGTGTGAATGGTTCAGATAATACCGCAGGTTTAAAGCGTAATATTGACAAGGATGATAATAAAATCATTGTCACTACGATTCAAAAGCTGAACAACTTAATTAAAAGCGAAACAGCTTTACCCATATATAATAAGCAGGTCGTATTTATTTTTGATGAAGCACATCGTTCACAGTTTGGCGAAGCTCAAAAAAATATTAAAAAGAAATTCAAGAAATACTATCAATTTGGGTTCACAGGTACGCCTATTTTTGTAGAAAATGCATTGGGTTCTGAAACGACTGCTTCTGTATTTGGTCGAGATTTACACTCTTATGTTATTACCAATGCAATAAGAGATGAAAAGGTTTTAAAATTCAAAGTAGATTACAACGACGTACGTCCTAAGTTCAAGTCTATTGAGATGGAGCAAGATGAAAATAAATTAACTGCAGCCGAGACTAAAGAAGCATTACTGCATCCTGAACGGATCAAAGAGATTTCACAATATATTCTGAAAAATTTCAGAATAAAAACACATCGCACTCATGCTAATGGAAAAGGCTTTAATGCTATGTTTGCGGTGAGTAGTGTTGATGCAGCCAAACTTTATTATGAATCATTAAGTAACTTACAGAAAGATAGCTCAAAACCTTTAAAAATAGCTACTATCTTTTCTTTTGCAGCCAATGAAGAGCAATGCTCTAAAGGTGAAATCCTTGATGAAACCTTCGAACTTTCAGCAATGGACAGTAGTGCAAAAGAGTTTTTAAATATGGCAATTAATGATTATAACACCATGTTTAAAACAAATTACGGTGTAGATAGTAAGGAATTTCAAAATTATTATCGTGATCTTGCTAATCGAGTAAAAAGGCAAGAGGTTGATCTATTAATAGTGGTTGGGATGTTTCTGACAGGTTTTGATGCACCAACACTGAATACGTTATTTGTTGATAAAAACCTACGTTTTCACGGTTTGATGCAAGCATTTTCACGAACCAACCGGATTTATGATGCCACTAAAACTTTTGGAAATATAGTAACCTTTAGGGATTTAGAACAAGCTACCATAGATGCTATCAAAACTTTTGGTGATGATAATACTAGGAACGTAGTACTTGAAAAAAGCTACAAAGAATATATGGAAGGCTTTACCGACATTGCTACAGGTGAAGCACGTCGTGGATATGTAGATGTAGTTAAAGAGTTAGAAGCTCGTTTCTCGAATGTAGATGACATTGTCACTGAAAAAGATAAAAAAGACTTCGCCAAACTATTTGGTGAATATCTTAGAGCAGAAAACGTCTTACAAAATTACGATGAGTTTTCTAGTTTGAAAGCCTTACAATTTGTAGATATAAATGATCCGGAAGCCATAGAAGAATTCAAATCTACTCATTATCTAAGTGATGAAGATATCACTGTTATGCAAGAAATTAAGATACCTGAAGAAAGAACCATTCAAGATTATCGATCAACTTATAACGATATCCGTGATTGGCTTCGCCGAGAAAAAGCGGGTAGAGAAAAAGATGAATCAAGCATTGATTGGGATGATGTTGTCTTTGAAGTGGATCTTTTAAAGTCACAAGAGATCAACTTGGATTACATTCTAGAACTGATCTTTGAGAAAAACAAAAATATTAAAGATAAAGGACTATTGGTTGAAGAGGTACGACGCTTAATTCGTTCTAGTGTGGGGAACCGTGCAAAAGAAAGCTTAGTTGTTGATTTTATCAATCAAACAGACCTTGATAAGATTCAAGATAAAGCAAATATAATAGATGCCTTCTTCTCATTTGCCCAAGCAGAACAAAAACGTGAAGCAGAGGAATTGATTAACTCTGAAGGGCTTAACGAAGAGGCTGCAAAGAGATATATACTTGCTTCATTAAAAAGAGAATTTGCTAGTGAAAACGGTACTGAACTTAATGAAATTCTGCCTAAAATGAGTCCTCTGAATCCCAAATATTTAACAAAAAAACAAAGTGTTTTCCAGAAGATATCTGCATTTGTAGAGAAGTTTAAAGGCGTAGGTGGAAGAGTTTGATTTTTATTGATAATTTAAAACTGATAAAGTGAGGTAATAAATCATGGCAGAAATTAAATACGAGATTAAAGAAACTCTAGGCATTTTGTCTGAAAACAACAAAGGCTGGTCCAAAGAATTAAATTTAATTAGCTGGAATGACAGAGAAGCTAAGTTTGATGTCAGAGATTGGTCACCAGAACACGAAAAAATGGGTAAAGGTGTGACTTTATCTAAAGATGAATTAATAAAGCTAAAAGAAATATTGAATGGTATGGATCTATAACAAATAAATTAATTGACATCATTGACAGGCACTCTGATAAATTGTGATTTTATTTGAGTGCTTTTTTTGAAAACTTATGATGGAAAAATAATCTATTTAATGAAAGGTGTGAAGTATATCGGGACTGTAATTGTCGAATTTATAATGAATAATCCAGTTGAACTATTTGTAATTGGAGTTGTCGCTTACATAATTGCAGGTATCATCATGCGATCAGAAAATAATCACCTTGGTATTTGGTTCGGTAGAAGAGGTGGCAGGTTTTTATGGCTAATCATAGCTTTGATTATTAGTGGTCCATACCACTGGGTTCAACAGCTTTTATAATAAGTTTTAGAGAACGGAGGGCACGTATGGCTGCAAATTCAAAATTAAAGTTAAAGCCGTTTTACCTTATGAAGATTTTAATGGAACAAACAGATGAGCAGCATCCGATGACTGTTAATGAGCTTATTGAAGAACTAGCGAAATATGATATTACAGCAGAAAGAAAGTCCATCTATGCTGATATTGATTTGCTCATCGAATTTGGGCTTGATATTATCTGTCTAAAGGGAAGAGCAAATCAGTATTTTATTGGTGTTAGAGACTTTGAACTTCCAGAGCTAAAATTGTTAGTCGATGCTGTGCATTCTTCAAGATTTATCACCTATAAAAAGAGCAAGGAACTGATTGAAAAACTCGAAAAGCTTGCAAGCATCCATGAAGCAAAGGAGTTGCATAGAAATGTGGTTATATCTAATCAGATCAAGACATTAAACGAGTGTATTTATTACAATGTTGACGAGATCAATAAAGCTATACAGCTGAACAAGCAGATTCGATTCAAGTATTTTGAGTATAACTTGGACAAGAAAGTTGAATATAGAAGAAATGGCGAATGGTATTATGCAAGTCCTTATGCCTTTACTTGGGACAATGGTAATTATTATGTTATTGCATATTATGAACGTTATGAGGACATAAGCAATTTTCGTGTTGATCGAATGGAAGCAATTGAAACATTAGATGAAGAACGCAAAGTCATTAATGATGGTGTAGAATTTGATATTGGTGATTATACGAAAAAGATTTTTAGAATGTTTAGTGGTGATACCGAGAAGGTTAAGTTACAATTTGACAATTCGCTGATTAATGTCGTTATTGATCGATTTGGTAAGGATGTTAACATTCAGAAAATGAAAGATGATACATTTTTAATTGAGATGGATGTTGTTGCCACAAATACATTTTTGAGTTGGTTGTTTATGTTTGGGGACAAGGTTAAAATTATTGAGCCAATTAAATTAAAATGATATGGTCGAAAACGCTTTGAAAATCTTAAATCAATACAAGGGGAGGGCTGATATTGAATAAAGCAATTAGTGCAAGAATGCAAGGAGATGATTATCAGGGATTATTCTTTTGGCTATACGCAATAAAACTATTTCACCCACATACTTCTATATCAAAGATTTTATATGAAGCAGATAATGTTAAATCCTTTGATGATGTTGTTGTGTATTATCTAGAAGATAAGCTATTATTAGATTGCAGACACAACGAAATATATATAGATTGTTTTCAAGTGAAATTTCATGTAACTCAGGACGG
>JAIOSU010000084.1 GCA_021107455.1 Clostridiales bacterium
TCGGTTTGATGCAGTCATTTTCACATTTCACACTGCCATCTGCCATCAGTATCTTTTCAAATCTGGTGGTCATACTTTACCTCATATTTCTGAATCCAAGATTCGGTCTTTATGGGCTTGCAATCTCCTTTTCACTGGGATGGTTCATACAGGCTCTGGTACAGATGCCCATGATGAAAAAAGAGGGGTTTGTTTTTAGACCCGCACTTCATTTGAAAAGTGAGGCGATGAGGGATACGCTGAAAATGACAGGTCCTGTACTCGTGAGCACATGGGCTCAGCCTGTGAATGCAATGATCATCACTGTACTGGCCAGCTTTTATGCGGGTGGCGTCTCACTCATGGAATATGCCAACAGGGTCTACATCATCATTTCAGGCGTACTCATCTACACCATTACCAATTATATATTTCCGAAGTTGTCGAAAACTTTCTCTTCAGACAATCATGTCGCATTTATGGGCGTCGTTCAAAGGAGTGTCGTTCTCTTCTTATACTTCGGAGTTCCGATAGTCTTTTTGGTGACTTTATATAGTAGAGAAACGGTTCAAATCCTTTTTCTGAGAGGAGCATTTACTGAACATGCCGCCGAGACAACCAGTGTCATACTCAGCTTTTTCATATGGGGATTGATTGGTCTTGGCATCAAAGAGATCCTGAACCGCGTGTACTTCGCAATGGGCAACACTAAATTACCGCTGATCATCACGGTGATCGGGATACTCATCAACATTCCACTCAGCATGCTGCTCAGCAGTCTGATGGGACTTAACGGACTAGCACTCGCATCGACGATTTCCATGACACTGGTCACAGTTGTAATGATGGTTGTTGCCATGAGACAAAATATTGTGAGCTCGGTTGGTGCACTGGTGATGACTTTATCAAAAATCATTATGGTGGATTTGGCACTATTTATAGCCTTCAGTCTGCTTGGCGTCACTTTTGGTGACAGGTTATTGGCACTTCTGGTGGAACTGATCATAAAAGCCGGAGCGTTCATGGCTCTTCATGTTTTGATCCTCCGAATGCTTAAAATTGGAATACCGGTTATTCAAATGAGGGAGTTGTAATATGGAATCTGTTTTTCTGAAACTGGGCATGAGACTTGTGCATGGCATACGTGATGCTTATGAAAAAAGTGCGACGTTCAGAGGAATCAATCATCTGAAAACAGCACTGACAAACCTACTCGCCACCAGTATGATCCTAAGGTGGTTATCGGACAACTCTGGACTTGAAAGTGCTTTCAGGAAGAGTTTTGTATATTCACTTTCTTTTGAAAATAAAAGATCGTCATTTAAACACTTTCTACTGAGCAGTATATTGATCAGGTTCTTCCTTGATATCAGGGTGCTTTCAGTACTGGTCTTTATACAAATTTTCTCGTACATTTTTCTGCCTACGCCACTGAGTGTACTCTTATCAGTTGGTCTTGTAGCGATGATGTTCCTAAGGAGATGGATTTACGAGGAAGACAGGAGACCGAAAAATCTGGTGGTTGTCGGACTGTATCTGTTGATGATTTTTTTCATCGTGAGTTATTTGTTCAGTCCAATAAAAGGGGACGGGCTCACCATAATGATCATTTATATCGCGACCTTGCTGTTTGCGGCAACTTTGCTTGGAACATTCAGCGACAGGCGTTTTCTCGAGCAGATGATGCACCTTTTTGCTGGAATTGTTCTACTCGTGGGGCTTCATGGTATTTATCAGCGCATAGTCGGTGTTCCTGTGGATCCGGCTTGGCTGGATGAAAGTGCCGGCGGATCTGGCATCAGAATCTACAGTGTTTTTGGCAATCCAAATGTATTCGGTGAGTTCTTGGTCCTTTTGCTTCCAATCGTTTTCGCTGGTTTCAACACTTTCAAAAACAAGTGGATCAAACTGATTTATGCCGGGATTTTTGCCATTGGAGGTCTGAACGTTTTATTGACACTCTCGAGAGGTTCGATGCTCAGTCTGGGATTTGCGATTGTTCTGATCATTATTTTCAAAGATAGAAAATATCTGCCGCTTTTGGTTTTGGCAGCATTTATGAGTCCATATATTGTTCCGGAATCCATCATTGACCGGATCATGACGGTATTTAGGGGTGGCGATACTTCGACGTCATATCGTATGTCCATCTACACCGCATCACTTGACATGTTAAGAGATGGATTCGTGGAAGGGGTGGGGCTTGGCAACTTCAAAGTGCTGTATAAAGCCTATGCATATTCGGCAGCCAAATCCTTTCATGCCCACAACACACCACTCATGTTGTTCATAGAAATGGGCATCATGGGAATGCTGGCCTGGGGATATTTCGCCTTCATATGGATGAGGGAAGTCTTTTCGGCACAAAAGTATAAGAATGCATACAGCTATTATGCTTTTGCAGCGTTTGCAGGAGTTGTCGGGTGTTCCATTCAAGGGATGGTCGATCATATTTTCCACAATTACGACATTTTGTTCTTCTATATCATCGTGATGACTTTTGGAGTGATTGCGGCAAAAAATGCAAAGGATGTGGCAAATGAACAGGAAAATTAGAGTGATGCACATCATCTCGGATATGAATTTCGGTGGCGCTGGCCAGTACCTGAGGTCTATTGTCGATCAGCTTGACCCAAAGGCGTTTGAGGTTACCGTGGTGATTCCGAGAGGCAGCATCCTGAAGCAATATATCAAAGAAAAAAATGTTATAGAAGTGAACGGTATGGCAGACAAATCTTTCAGCGTCGGGGGGACGATGTCCCTTGTGAAACCTATAAGGACATTTATACCGGATGTGGTCCATACGCATGCCTCTCTTTCCGGGCGTATTGCTGCTCAGATGCTTGGGGTCAAAACGATTGTCTATACCAAACACACACTCAGTGACCATTCGAATCCGGTGAAAAATAATGTCAGGCTGTTTCTGAACAAGAGGCTGAGGGCAAAAGTGATCGCCATTTCAAATGCTGTGGAGATGAACCTTTTAGAGGAAGGGATCCAGCAGAGCGATATCGTGAAGATCTATAACGGAGTGAAGCCTGCTCATAATGTGAAGCCTGTGCATAACAAGATCCCTGTGATTACTCTCGTCGGAAGACTTGAACCGATCAAAGGGCAGATGCACATGATTGAGATTGTAAAAATTCTGACGGCTATGACCGCAAAGCCGTTTTTAGTGCGTTTTGTGGGTGCGGGATCTATGGAGGCAAAGCTTATCGCCGCAGTGGAGCAGGCGGGTATCCAGGTGGAGTTCACCGGACACGTTGAGGATATCGATAGCGTTTATGCGAACTCCGACATTATCGTCAACACATCTAACTCAGAAGCACTCTCTTATGCGGCTATTGAAGGGATGAACATGAAAAAGCCTGTTGTCGCATTCGATTTACCGGGCATCAATGAGGTCATCGATCATGAAAAGACCGGCTATCTGGTGGCGTTTGGCGATTATAAGTCATTTGCGGCAAGGCTGCTCGATCTGATTGAAAACCCTGAACTCAGAAATCAAATGGGTGAAAAAGGTTATAATAAAATTTTGCAAGTCTTCACACTCGATAAAATGGTGAAGAAAATTGAAGCGTTTTACAAAGAGGAGGGCGTATGAAAACCACTAAAAAACCCGGATTGATTTTTGGGAAAATCAGTATCATAGATATCGTCATTGTCGCTCTGGCACTTGTGGTCATGGTATATGGCTTCTCCGTATTCACGAATAGAAGCGTCACTGGAGATCCGAGCAGGGTGAAAATTCAGTATACATTCGAGACGAATTCCGTCATTGAATCTTTTGGAGACCAATTGTTTGTCGGAGCCGACCTTTATAACTCCAGCAGGAATCATTACCTGGGCAAACTCGTCTCTTTTGAGATCAAACCCTATGAAGTCGAAGTGAAGAATCTTGAAAAGGGAATCATCACAAAGGAAATTGTTCCAGAGCAATTTGTGGCCACTTTGGTGATTGAAGCTGAAGCGGTTGCTGATGCGTATCATTATAGAGTCACGCAAGAAGACATTAAAATCGGTGCATCGATTCCGGTCAAAGGCAAAGGGTTTGCAAGTCTTGGATATGTGGTCGGACTCAAGGAGGTGGAATAATGCGTAAATTCAACAGATTTGATATCATCATCGCATTGTTCATCATCGGTGCTCTGGTGATTCTCGGAATTAAAGTCTCAAATTTCAACAAACCCACGGAGCAACAGGAAAGCACCACCATGAAACCTGCACTGGTCACCATTCAGGTCGAGAACGTCAGAATCATGACAGTGGAAGGCTTCAAAATTGGTGATATGGTGCTTTCAGATGAGACAAACAGCATCATTGGACCAATTGAAAAAATCGAAGTGGAACCTTATAAGGACGATGTCGAGAAACTCGATGGTGAAGTGGTTCTTGCTGAGGTTCCGGACAAATATACAGTCTATATCACTGTCAGCGCGCTCATGAGTGAACGTGAAACCGGATATTTTTCCGAAGGGATCACAGAGATCAAAGTCAATTCCGAACTGAAAATCTATACCAAGACGGTAGCGCCTATTGGTAAAGTCAAGGAGATCGTTTGGCAATGAAAAAAATCATGCAATGTTTGATGGGGCTTGACATCGGTGGAGCTGAGACACATGTGGTGGAACTTTCAAAAGGACTCAAGGCTAGGGGCTATGAAGTCATGGTCGCTTCCAACGGTGGAATTTACGAAAAAGAGTTGATTCAGGCAGGGGTGCAGGTGGTCACTATACCGATGCACAGCAAAAATCCCATATACGTCCTCAAATCACTCAGTCTGCTTTACAAAAACATAAGGTCGTTCAAACCTGATGTTGTACATGCGCACGCCAGAATTCCAGCTTTATATGTAAGTATTATGAAAAAGCTTCTGAAATTCAGAATGATGACCACAGTACATGGCAAGTTTAAAATCAACTGGGTACTGAAAAAAATCACACAGTGGGGTGAGGAAATTTTCGTGGTCAGTGAGGATATCGAATCTTATTTGCTTGAAAACTATGATCTGAAAGGTGCACCCATCTATCAGACCATCAATGGAATAGACACTGAAAAGTTCAAAAGAGAAGCTGTGGCTTATCCTTACAAAAAGTTGATTCACGTGAGTAGACTTGAGAAAGATACCAGCAAAATGGCTGGACTGCTCATCGGACTTGCTGCCGAGACCGACCTGGATATCACCGTGGTCGGCGGAGGTGAGATGCTCAAAGAGCTCAAATCGCGTTCAAGCGGGCTTGCAAACATCGAGTTTACTGGTCCGACAGACCGTGTTGATGACATGCTGAAGCAAGCAGATGTTTTTGTGGGCATCAGTCGTGCTGCACTTGAAGCCATGAGCATGAACATGCCTGTGATTTTGTCGGGTGAATACGGAGCAATGGGTATTCTTAGTGAGGACAAACTAAAAACGGCAATCGGCAATAATTTTACAGCCAGGGTCAATACCGAGCTGACTTATGAAGATTTGAAAAGGGACATTGAAGCGTTAAGACTCATGCCACCTCAGGCGTTTGATTGGGAACGTGAATTCACTGAAAAAAATTATTCGGTGGGGAAAATGGTCGACGATTATGTCAAGGTGTACGCCAATGTCTAAAAGTATATTAATCATTGGCTATTATGGTTCCGACAATCTCGGCGATGAACTATTGCTTAAGGAAACCCTTAAACTGATTACGCCCCACGTCGACCGCGCGAAAATTAAAGTGCTTTCCTATCACGTGGACCAGACCAAGCGTTTCCATGATGTCCAGGGTGTCAGTAGGAACAAGCCTTCTCAAATATTCCGAGCGATACTTGGTGCGGATATCATTATCGGCGGTGGTGGCAGCATGCTTCAAAATGTGACTTCCAACCGCAGCCTTATGTACTATTTGTCTCTCATCAATTTCGGACTTTTGCTTAAGAAAAAAGTGATATTGCTTGGCAATGGCATTGGACCGATCAAAGGTGGCTTCCAAACCAGACTTGTCAAACGCACACTTGACCGGATCGATTACCTCCATCTCAGAGACAAGGATTCTTATGACTGGATCGATGGTGGTCAAAAGGCGCATATTCATCTTGGTCAAGATTTGGCACTTGAAAATTCTACCGAAAATGCCGATATAAAACGTAATAACGTCATCATCAACCTTAGAATGTGGAAAAGTGTAGATGCACTTAAAGCAGTCGTGAAACCATTTATCAATTACATTGAGAAGAAGGGGTATACAGTCACTTGCCTCAGTATGCAAGACGGCAACGATGACAAAGCCATGGCGGATCTTGGGGATGTCAAGACATTTGATACCCTCGAAGCGCTGGAGGAAGAAGTACGGACCTCCAGATTTGCGATAGCCATGCGTCTTCACACCTTGATTCTATGTTCAAATTTTGGTGTACCATTTATAGGACTCTCGTATGATCCCAAAGTCAGTACTTTCTGCAGGCAAATGGACATGCCTTACTATGAGTCATTCGAGTCACTCAGTTTTCAGGATTTGGTGAAATCTTTCGACCTTCTGGAAGCCAATGAAACTGTTTATGTGTCAGAACTTCAGGAAAAGATGTCTACTATCGATTCAAAAATGGATCCGGTGAAATCATTTCTGTGCAACTTGCTTGAATAGTTATATTTTGTTTCGTGATATAATGTGTTGATTTATAAAATACCACAGCAAAATAAGGGGGAAACAATGAAAAAAGTCACAGCAATCATTCTCGCAATGCTTATGATCATCAATGTTTCAATGATTTCAAGCGCCGAGCAAAAATTGCCATCCGCATTTTGGGGGCTAACAGAGAAAGAAGTGGCACTTGAGGCCGCAGGAGATGTTGAAGGATTGATCTTAAATCGACTTCAAATCATCGACCTGTTCAAAACTTGGGATTTTGACAGTCAGCAAAGACTCGAAATCGTCTCGCCGAGATATCAGAAAATCGCTAAAGCCTATGAGGCCCTTGGTCGATTTGACGAAGCCATCCCATACCTTGAGCTCTATATTGAAAATGCATCGGTATTGGTGGAAAAAGGGGTTTGGAATGCCGACTCCATCAATTGGGCATCCAGCAAACTCAAAAATCTGGAATTTGACATAGAACTTTATGCCAAAACCAATGGCACCGACAACAGTACATATTACGGTGCAAAATTTGAACCCGTCTCAGGAATCTATTTTGATAGTGCCTATGATACGGATCCTGGCGTCGGAAGTTACGATTGGGACAAAGTCAAAAAGCTCTATCCCAAAGACAATGCCGCTTACCTGATATACCTGAACTGGGAAGATGATATCAGAGATATAGGAGTACATCTTGAAGCCGCAGTTAAAGCGGGCAATGCGGTTCAACTCGCATGGAACACTTACGATACGATTCCTAA